>JAAZFJ010000003.1 GCA_012511795.1 Syntrophomonadaceae bacterium | reverse complement strand
TATCCCCGTACCGGGATAGAATTTTTCAGTATACCATATTCCTTTTTGGGGATGTGTAAGTGGATAAAAAGTCTTATTTTTCACCATATTACTCCCATCTTATTGGAAAAAATTGATATCTTGAGTAAAATTCTACACAACTTAGCTTTATCCTTTTTTTTTATGTGAAATATCCGTAATATTAATAAAAACATATTAAGTATTGTGCACAAAATCCTGATTTATTTCGGTTAACATGGAAGAAAAAGTATTATTACGGGAACAAACAGCAATTATATAATTGTCCTGAAGACGGTACTGCCGAAAATAAACTTTTTCAGGAGGAATCTTTAATAACCTGGGAAACTCATTTCCTTCTCTTATTTGGATGCTAAAAGAATCCAAAGCTGCAGATAAGCCATAACCTATCATTTTTATGTAGCTTTCTTTCAGGGTCCAGAGCTGAAAAAAATAATCCAGCTGCAAAGTTGCCGGCTTACTGCTAAGCTGCTGCTTTTCATAGGGGGAAAAAATATGTTCTGCAATGGTGAGGTCCAGTGAGATTACCTGTTCGATATCAATTCCAACTTCTGCCGATGAGATTGCCATAACTGCCCAATCACCGGAATGAGATAAGTTGAAATGAAAGTCTTTGACATTTTGTAATCTTGGTTTGCCATAATCGTTGTAGTCAAACATGATGTCACTATTTTTAATGCCCAGCTTACTGCGTATCACTGAGCGTGCCAGTATTTCCCCGGCTAAAATCTGCTTTGCTGAAGGGAGGTGCTTGATTTTATCAAGCCTTTCTTGCTTTTTCGGTGAAATTAGATGTTTCATCAGGTCTAAATTTTTTATTTGGTCAATATTTAATACAAAAGCCTCAACCATTAATGATCTCCTGGGAAAATAGTATTTCATACATCATATCCCAAGTCTTAAAAAAGCCATATGCAAAAATGGAAAATTATTCTTTATATTGCATAATGATATACAAATGATATCATAATAATAACAAAAAGTGAATAATATCTAAGGGGGAGTTTAAATGTTAGAAAAGCGGGCATGGAAAATTAACGGATTTGTAGGAATCTTAATTATGATTGCCCTTATTGCTGCAGCAGTTTATGTGTTTTTTACAGAAATTTCTTTAACTATTGCAGTGATATTTGCAGTTATCATCATAATGCTGGTAAGTATTTTGGCCAGTGGACTTACTGTGGTGCAGCCAAATGAAGCCAAAGTGATAACTTTTTTTGGGCGTTATGTGGGGACCATTATGGATGACGGCATGTGGCTGACGGTACCTGTTACTATTAGAAAACGGGTGTCGTTAAAGGTCAGAAATTTTAACAGTAAAATGCTCAAGGTCAATGATGTGGATGGGAATCCGGTGGAAATAGCGGCAGTGATCGTGTTCAAAGTTATTAGCTCTGCCAAGGCAGTTTTTGATGTAGACGATTATGAAACATTCGTGGAAATTCAGAGTGAAACAGCATTAAGGCACGTAACGACTAAATATCCTTATGATATATTCGGAAAAGAAGGCTATTCACTGCGCGGCAATGCCGAGGAAGTTGCTGCGGAACTGGCTCGTGAACTGCAAGATCGTCTGGCTGTTGCCGGTGTAGAAGTGATTGAAGCAAGGCTCACCCATCTTGCCTATGCCACTGAGATTGCCAGTGCTATGCTGCAGCGTCAGCAAGCCTCCGCAATTCTGGCAGCCCGGCAAATTATTGTTGAAGGTGCAGTAGGAATGGCGCAGATGGCGATCGAGCAGCTTGAAACTGCTAATACAGTAGAGCTGGACGATGAACGTAAAGTTGCGATGATTAATAATCTGCTGGTGACCATAGTATCAGACAGGTCTGCACAGCCTGTAATAAATACCGGAACAATTTACTAGGGGATGAGGTTATGGCGGGAAAAAAATCTTTCTTGCTGCGCATGAATCCCAAGCTATATGAAGCTATGGAAAAATGGGCTGCTGATGAATTTCGCAGTGTAAACGGTCACATAGAGTATATCCTGCGTGAAGCAGCACTACGCAGCGGACGCCTGGGAGCAAAAAAATATGATGCAGAAGATGAGATACCGGAAAAATCAGAAAACAAATAAGCTAAATACAGGTAGAGCAATAAGAGGGCTGGTCCCTCTTATTGCTGCTTTACACTAAAGAACGGCTGGAAGTTCATAATACTTATTAATAATTCTTTTGACTATATAACTCCGTCCTTTGTAAGCTGATCAACTTCTTCTGTGGTATAGCCGCCTAATGATATTAACACTTCTTTTGTGTGTTCACCAAGTTTGGGAAATTTTAATTCAAGCTGCCCCGGAGTATCTGATAACTTTATAGGGATACCGGTAAGATTTAATGTTTTGCCTGAACCTTTAAAGTCTTCGATATTAACGATCATGTCTCTAGCCTTGACCTGGGGGTGATTACATACTTCGTCTAATTCAAGGACCGGTGTGAAACATATGTCACTGTCAGCAAAATATGCAACCCATTCATCACGGGTTTTTCCCAGCATGATCCCCGAGATCTCCTCAATAATTTCACGTTGCGATTCTTTGTCCCAACGTTTTTCATATAAATCCATACGCCCGATTTTTCGGCAAAATTCCAAATAGAATTTTTCTTCCAGCGCCCCCAGGCTGACATATTTGCCATCTTTGGCAGGATAAACCTGGTAGAAGGCATAACCTCCGCTTAGCAATTCATCGCCTATCTGGGGAAGTTTACCTAATCCACACCATTCTCCAATGGTATAAGCCATCATGCTCAAAGACGCATCAAACATAGCTACGTCACAATGCTGTCCTTGGCCGGTCTTTTGCCGCTGGGCCAGAGCCATAAGTACAGCTATCACTGAGTACAGGCCTCCTCCGGCAACATCAGCAATTTGACTGCCGCAGATAACGGGTTTGCAGTTATAGGAACCGCTTACACCGGTAAAACCGGCCAAACTCAGATAATTAATGTCATGTCCGGCAGCATCCCGTAATGGCCCGTCCAAACCATAACCAGTTATGGAGCAGTAAATCAAAGCAGGATTGATTTGTTTCAGTTCCTCATAACCCAATCCCAATTTATCCATTACTCCCGGTCTGAATTGATCCATGATCACATCACTTCGGGAAGCCAGACGTTTAAAAGCTTCCTTGCCTTCGGGCTTTTTCAAATTAAGAATGATGCTTTTTTTATTACGGTTCACGGAATAAAAACGAGTACTTTCCCCGTTTAACAGAGGGGGAAGCATACGTCCCAGGTCACCTCCCTTGGGGTCCTCGACCTTGATGACCTCGGCACCAAAATCAGCCATGATCTGGGTGGCAAAGGGTCCAGGCAGATACCTGGATAAATCCAGTATACGAATACCATTTAACGGTAAAGACATGATGAATACGCCTCCATATAGTTATTATCTTCATTATATACAAGCTCCGACAATTTTAGCGGGGAAGTTCTTTTATTAGGGAAATATTTTAATGGGGATAAATACGGTGTGAAAGAAAATCGTCGAAAAAATGCAGCAATCAAAAGAAGATGATGGACTAGCCCAAAACATTGCTGAAGAAACATAGAAGGGGAAAATTAAGGGGTGTTTTAAACAAAAAAGAGGACCGTAGCCCTCTGAGAGTTCGATGGTGCCAGAGGTGGGACTCGAACCCACACGCCAAAGGCACACGATTTTGAGTCGCGCTCGTCTGCCGATTCCGACACTCTGGCATAAGCTTAACGTAAGTAAGCAAACATAATTATAAATACCAGCAGAACAATTGTCAAGATAGATAACAAGCCGGATATATGGCAATAATACTAATATGATGCAGCAGTACTATAAAAAGGAGGACAGCAAATGAGAGGATTTTCCCTTGATTAAAGAGAATCTTTCTTAGATAATTATTTGAGGAGAATCTCACTTAACAGCAAGGGGAGAAGAGATATTTATGCCTGCTGAAGAAATTCTTGTAAAGCAAAGTCTGCAAGGTGATACCTTGGCCTTTGAAAAATTGATTTTGCCATATCAAAATAAAATATATGTTTTGGCTTACAGATATATGAATAATGAAGAAGATGCGTATGATATGACCCAGGAAGCTTTTATCAAAGCTTTTCGTTCTTTGCGATCCTTTAAAGGGGATTCCAGTTTTGGAACCTGGATTTATAGGGTAGCGACAAATGTATGCCTGGATGAACTAAGGCGGCGAAAGAGAAGGATTATTGCTTTGTCCTTGGACGAACCACTGGCTGTGAAAGATGGGGAGACAGTTGAAAAAGAAATTGCCGACAACAAGCCAACCCAGGACATCATAATTGAACAGAAGGAATTTTCTCAATACATACAGCAATTAGTAAGCGAAATGAAACCCGAGCATAAAAATGTGATTATACTTCGGGATATGATGCAGCTGTCATATGAAGAAATTGCTGTGGCTCTGGATACATCAATAGGCACTGTAAAGTCACGACTTAGCAGGGCAAGAAATATTTTGCGAAAAAAATTAGTTAACAGGGAACATTTACCTTAAGCGAGCGTCTAAGCAAGCAAGGAGGTTAGAGATATGAAATGTGAGCAAATAAGTGAATTACTATCAGCTTATATAGACCAAATGACCAGCGTTAAAGAGAATAATGCCATTATTGCTCACTTAAAGTCATGCCCTGATTGCCGTAGGGAACTGGAAGAACTGCAGTCCATGACGGCTATGATGCATGATCTTTATACACCGCAGCTTCCGGAAACTTTTGCGCAGGAATTGCGTCAGCATTTAAATGATGAAAAGATTACCATTTTGAAACCCCATGAATTAAAAACACCAAGCAAAGCGGGTTGGATTGCTGCTACTGTAGCTATAGTTGCATTGGGAGCAGGGATTGCAACCAGTCATTTTGTGCCGATCGATAATATAGTGGCTTTACAGGAACAACCAACGGTTAAAGAAACTACAAAACCGTCCATGTCGGTAGAAGATATACTAAATCGCATTAAAATTTGGGATAAAGAAAAACCCGGCAATACTAGTGAAGGTACAGTAGATGTTGCGGATAATAATCAAGATCCAGCCGGACCTGATCCGGAGACAATAGAACAACCCCCAGAAACAAAAGCAACACCTGAAGTAACTATTGAAGAACCTGACTCCGGCGTAAGAATTGCAGATATTTATTCTGCACGCATTAAGGTTGAAAATACAGAGGAAGCGATCAATCAGGTAATTAAGATAGCTGATGCTAATAATGCCCAATATCAGGTGGTTGGCACCGATAGCATGGTGCAGGCTTTCTCGGCGGGCAGTTCACAAATGGTTGAACTCAAGGTTTCTCCTGAGCGGGTCGACAGTTTGATTAAAGAGTTTGAATCAATGGGCATGATTGCAGCACCTATGCACGATGAAACAGTACTCTCTGAAGAATATGCAGAGGCTCTTGAACAAATAAAATCAATTAATCAACAAATAGAAGCAGCCAAAAATAATGAAGATCAACTGCAGTTGAAGAAATTAAATAAAGACCTGTATGACTGGACATCCCGTAAAACAGTCATTGATGATGAAGTGACCATCGATACCGTAAGAGTTTACCTGGTGGAGGAAATAAACCCCTAAGTGTCTATAAAAACAAATATCGGATAAAATAATGGGCAGGAGCATATCCTGCCTTTTGTTTTATTACTGTAAGATGATAATATGTCTGGTATTATAAATTAAGTATAAAAAATAAGGTGATGTTATATGTTTGATGCAGACCGGAAACTGATGCTGGTAGATGGAAACAGTTTATTGTTCAGGGCTTTTTATGCTTTGCCCTTATTACATACCCGGGAAGGTGTATTTACAAATGGTGTATATGGTTTTAATACCATGCTGACCCGGGCTTTGGAAAGTGAAATGCCTACCCATCTGGTAGTAGCCTTCGACATGGATAAAAAAACTTTTCGCACCGATCTTTATTGTGATTACAAAGCCAATCGTTCTGCACCTCCAGATGAGCTCATTGGTCAATTCGACCTGGTTCGTGAGCTATTAAAGGCACAGAATATTGATTATATTGAATCACCAGGTTTCGAAGCGGATGATATCATCGGTACCCTCAGCAGACTGGCAGAAGATGAGGGCATTCCTACTGTTATCATTACTGGAGACGGAGATGCGCTGCAATTGGTGTCTGAAACCACCAAAGTATTGATGACCAAAAAGGGGATCTCTCAAACAGAAATCTACGATCCTGATAAGGTTAAGGAAAAATGGGAAGTCAGTCCTCGGCAGATGATCGAGATTAAAGCCTTGATGGGGGATACTTCTGATAATATTCCCGGCATTCCCGGAATCGGGCCCAAAACAGCGATAAAGCTGATAAAAGAGTTTAATGATATTGAAAACCTTTATAACAATATCCAGCAGGTGGAAAGCAAAAAGTTGCGTGAAAAGCTTGTGGATCATCAAGAGAAAGCTTTTTTAAGCAGACAACTGGCAACTATAGAGCGACAGATGGAACTCGACTGCCGGATCAGTGATTTTGTAGTAAAAGAACCCCATCGGGAAAAGCTGATGGAATTATATCGTTATTTAGAGTTTAATAATTTTCTTCAGGCATTGCAGGATAAAGAACCTGCAGCTGCAGATATGTCTGCAGCTGAGATAGAAATTCACCAGCTTTCAACGGAAGAGGAAACCTCTTCCTTCATAACCGGGTTAGAGCAGGAAGCGCAAGTAGCAGTTTTTCTGGATGCAGATTATCGCCATCCCATGTGGGCCAGGTTAAAGGGTATTTATTTTGAGGCAGAAGATAAGATATATTATCTGCCGATCAGGGATACATCAAGTTTCAAGCTGGAATGGATCAGGCCGTTCCTGGAAGCAGATTACTTTAAAAAATATTTCCATAACGCAAAATTTGCCCAGGTAGTCCTGTTAAGATATGGAATAGAACTGCGAGGAATAGCTGGAGATACACTGCTTTTAACCTATGTCAATGATCCTTCTTTTGAAGGGGAAGAATTAAACAAGCTGATTTTTAAATATTTGAATCTAAACATCAAAAACGATGATTATCCTATGCTGGCAGCTAATCTGAATAAACTTTATCAGACACTTTGGCAGCAAACCCCCGCCGAGCTTAAAGATTTATATCAGGATGTGGAAATGCCTTTATCCAATGTGCTGGCATATATGGAATTCAGCGGCATTCAGGTGGAAAAGCCGGTATTGGCTGACATTTCAAAGGAATTAGCCCAGCGCATTGCTAAAGATGAAGAAGAAATCTACCGCTTGGCAGAACAGAATTTCAACATCAATTCACCCAAACAACTGGGCAAGGTCCTTTTTGAGGATCTGGGCCTGCGCATCATTAAAAAAACCAAGACCGGTTATGGTACCGGTATAGAAATATTAGAAGAGCTTTATGATGAACACGAAATCATTCCCTTGATCATTAACTACCGGCAATTGACCAAACTTAAATCAACTTATGTAGATTCGCTGCAGGAGTTGATCCACCCTGATACCGGCAGGGTACATACGATATTTAAACAAGCCCAGACGGCAACGGGCAGGCTTTCCAGTGTAGAACCGAATTTGCAGAACATCCCTATAAAAATGGAAGAAGGACGGCGCATCAGAAAAGCTTTTACCACCCGTAAGAACTATTATCTGGTTTCAGCAGATTACTCACAGATAGATTTAAGGTCATTAGCTCATATAAGTAATGATGAAACTTTGATCGATACTTTTTTACAGGGGATTGATATCCATACCAGAACTGCTGCAGAGATATTTAAAGTACCCCTGGATAAGGTAGACAGCACTCTTCGCAGCCGCGCCAAGGCAGTTAATTTTGGTATCATTTATGGCATCAGTGATTTTGGACTGGCTAGAGATACAGGCGTATCCCGGAAAGAGGCCCGCCAATATATCAATAATTATCTGGACAGTTACCCGGGTGTACAGCAGTATATGCACGATATTGTTGAATTTGGCAAAGC
>JAAZFJ010000053.1 GCA_012511795.1 Syntrophomonadaceae bacterium | reverse complement strand
GCCATAAATTTTGTTGGTGTATATTCCTTTAGTTTTCTAATAAATACCGCCTCCTTTCCGTAATATAAAATGGGCAAAAGAAAAGAGCCTTCGCTTGAAAGCTCCTTGCTTTTGAAAAGCTATTTACCGTGTTTCACCAGTTAGAATAAAATTACCGTATTCATCTTTATGCTCTTCCAAATATAAAACTAACTCGTAAAAACCTAGGCGGTTAGCTTCATGCTGGACTCTATTAACATCAAACATATTTGTAACACCACTGTCCCTAATAATTAGTATCTGCTCCTTAATCTTCTCATTCATATTCTAGCCCTCAATCTTCCGGCATTCATCTTCACCAAAAGCTATCCCTAAATAGCTACCAGAGTCCCAATTTACATGAATTGTTCCAATGTCATCAACACCAGTGACAGTGCCTTTAGTGCCGGGCTGAAGCTTGGTATAGGGGTCGTTCATTCTATAAGCATTACCCTTGTGCCTGGTGGATAATAGCTCCTTAGCTGTTTTAGCATTTCTTTAAGCATTCTTAATCCTCCTTACCTTTAGCCTGGCCACTCCTAAAAGCAGCCGCCGAAGGGATCAAGAACGATGCAATTAGTTAAGCTTGAGTTTAAAATGGGGTAAGCCACCAGTGTAACAGGCTTCATCGTTGGATGATCTGTATTCTTTTTCGGTTATTCAAATTCCCAAATGGTAGTTTGCTTGCGGTCGGCATACCAGTTGTGTTTGCCGGACTTCTTCCAGCCAAAGAGCACAGGCTCATGCTGCCATTGGTAAGGGGAGCGACCAAGAACCAGCGACTGCTTTTTCCAGATGCAAGTACCGGAAAGATAAAAACCGGCATCAGAGAAAGCTTTTCTAAAATTCAACCCTTCAGTATCCGCATGAAATATATAAATAGAAGCATCCTTTGCCATTGCTGCTTCGATGTTTTTAAACGATGAAAGCAGGAAGTTATAGAATGCTTCATTAGCCATATTATCGTTTTTAATTTTTCCAGCTGTTCCTTCATAATTTACATTGTAAGGGGGGTCTGTAACTGTAAGGTTAGCTTGTTTTCCATCCATCAATAGTTCAAATGTTTCAGCCTTAGTGGAATCACCGCAAACAAGACGATGTTTTCCTAAAAGCCAAATATCACCCGGCTTAGTAGTAGTAGGTTTTTTTAGCTCCGTATCTACATCAAAATCATCTTCTTGGACATCATCATTATCGCTCAACAATTTATTTAACTCCGCATCGTCAAAACCAAGAAGGGAGATATCAAAATCTACACCTTGAAGATCAGAAATCTCTACCGAAAGCATCTCAGCATCCCAGCCTGCGTTTAAGGCCAGGCGATTGTCGGCAATAATGTAAGCTCGTTTTTGCGCTTCACTAAGATGCTCTGCAAATACACAAGGGACTTCCTTGACGCCTTCTTCCTTGGCGGCCAGGATTCTGCCATGACCTGCTATGATGTTTAAATCCTTGTCCACGATGACTGGATTGACAAATCCAAATTCCCTCAGCGATGCTCTAAGTTGGAGAATCTGTTCCTTGCTGTGTGTACGAGCATTTCTAGCATAGGGTACCAGTTTATCTATATTTACTTTTTCAAAACGTTCTGTTGAATTCACTTTTTATCACCGTCCCTTCCTGTTGGATAAAAGGGCCTCCATAATGTCATCCTGGGGATTGCCCACAAAAGCGGTGGTGCAGTTTTGCTTTACTATGTCAAAAATCTCATACCATAAGAGATTTGCCTGTTTCTGAAACGACTGGCTCATCTGCACAAAAGGGCTGGCGATTGCTCCACCTGTGGTAGGATGTTTTCCCAAAAGCCCGTAAGTGCTGATGGCTTCTTCGCATTGAATGTATCGTGTAAAGGCTTGAGCATAAGCTTCAATTAGCCTTGGGTTAACAAATTTTTCACAGCCTCGGTCTCTTAACCATTTCCAGGTTTCGATAAATAGTGCATCTGCTCCTAAAGGCTTTCCGTCCTTTTGCCTG
>JAAZFJ010000399.1 GCA_012511795.1 Syntrophomonadaceae bacterium | reverse complement strand
GGCTCTTATGGCATAATGGAAGATTATAAAATCTCACGCATTTACAAAGATGCCATTTTGGGTCCACAAATTGAAGGCGTTTCAGATATGCAAAAATTAATAGTAGCCAGCAATATATTAAAATAATTTAGAACAACATTTCCACAAGGCAGTTTGGAAAATATAAATTTTTTATAGGAATAATGGGTGAATAATATGATTGAAAACACTTATCAGGAATTAAAGGTTGGTAATAATGGTTTTATGGAAAAGACCCTAACTGAGACTGATGTGTACATGTATGCAGGCATTACTGGTGATTTCAGTTGGTTGCATGTAAACGAAATTAAAGCTAAAAAGGGTCATTTCAAAACCCGCATTGTTCATGGAATGTTGTTGGCGGGATTGGTTTCGAATGTAGTAGGTAACCTTATGCCTGGTTCAGGTACTATATATGAAAAACAAGAGTTGCATTTTTTGCATCCTTGCTTTATTAATGATACTGTTCGCGCTCAGACAGAGGTAATGGAGCTACTGCCAGCAGGGAGGGTTCGATTAAAAACTACTTGCCACAACCAGCTTGGAGAACTGCTTGTTACAGGAGAAGCCATAGTTATACCTCCACGTCATCTTTGACCTTTGATTTCCAAATGGGAACGAATAAACATCTTACTAATATTGCATAGGGGGTGGCGTTTTGCAGGATGCAGTAATTACAGGAATAGGTGAACTAAAGCCTGCTATTGTTAATAGCGGGCAAACCGAGTTGGATTTGCTAATGCAGGCTGCTGCTATTGCTACCTCTGATGCTGGTTTAAGTAAAAAAGAAGTTGATGGTTTGATCGTTACACCCCCCAGTAATGATAATTACTTTATGTGGCCATCACAGGCAGCAGAATATTTGCAGATCAAACCTGAGCTTCTCGATATGGTCGAGCTAGGTGGTGCCAGCGCTGTGGGCTCCATTATCCGTGCGGCTTTATTTATCCAGGCCGGGCTGTGTAATCACTGCCTTTGCTTAAGTGGAGGAATATGGGACCGCCGGGTTTTTAATACCCTGGAAGGCAAAAAGAAGGTCATGTCACAGGCAGAAATTGATTTTGAATTACCTTTTGGCCCCATGGGATTTAATTCTGCCTATGCATTAATAACCAGAAGACATATGCATAAATATGGCACTACGGCTGAGCAACTGGCCAAGATTGTTGCAGATCAAAGATTCAATGCCATGACCAATCAGAATGCTCTGTTTAACGACAAACTCCTTTCTATAGAAGATATTCTTGCTTCACCAGTGATTGCTGACCCTATTCACCGGCTGGAAATAGTGGTTCCCTGCAGTGGGGCAGCAGCTGTAGTAGTAAGCCGCAGAGATCAAGCGAAGAATTCATGTGTCCGGGCAATAAACATACTGGGGATGGGAGAAGCCTATACACATAACTCCATCGTTTATGCTGCAGATATTTTGGAAAGTCCCGTGAAAAAAGCTGCTGGTAAAGCTTTTGCCATGGCCAATTTAAAACCGGAAGATATAAATTTGGTTTCATTGTATGATTGTTATCCTATTACGGTATTAATCACCCTTGAGGATGCAGGGTTTTGCGCCAAGGGGGAAGGCGGCGAATTTGTAATGAATACTGATTTAACCTATGGAGGAAAGCTTCCCTGCAATACACACGGGGGACAGTTGTGCTGTGGGCAGCCATCGTTTGCCGGGGGAATGTCTCATGTTATTGAAGCTGTGCGGCAGTTGCGTAATGAAGCCGGGGAACGCCAGGTCCAGAAAAATAAAGTAGCTTTTATTAATGGCAATGGTGGGGTAATGAGTGTAGAGTCCTGTCTTATATTAGGAGGGGATTAGATGCAGGGAAATACAGCAGTCTTTTTTAATAAACTGGCGAGCGGCAAATTATGGCTGCAATATTGTGAGTCTTGCCATAAATACATTTTCTATCCCCGGGTATTTTGTCCTAATTGTTTAAAGCCGGATTTACAATGGAAAGAAACTAGTGGCCAAGGGAAAGTGTACAGTTTTACAATTATTCATTACAGCAATTTGCCGGAAAAGAGTGAACAGGTTCCTTATGCCTATGCCATTGTTGAACTGGCGGAAGGGATTCGTTTAGCTGCTAATATAACCGACTGCCATCCTAAAGATATTTCCATAGGCATGTCAGTTGAACTTACTGTGAAAAAGTATCATTATAGTTATCTGCATTATTTTAGACCGGCAACTATGAACCGAAAATGTTAGCTTAGATTCAGGGTTCACTATTTTCGGTGCCTTAAAACCTACTATATTCTCGGTTTGTTTAGTTATGTCAATCATCTGGGCATGAAGCGAGGTCTGAATCTTTACTTTATGCAGCATTTATAATCTCCTTTAGCCAATCCATTTTAATATTAATATATATCACCCATAGTTTCATAAATATTGATAAATACTATAACTTAAAAGGAAAAACGAAAACGATTCTTGAATTGAATATATAGAATATATTTTTCAGATAATTCTATTTTAATACAGTAACTGGCGCTCAGTACAGATTAGGGGGACTAAATATGCATGAAATTCGCAAAGATGTCATAAGAGATAATTGGGTTATTACTGCAACCGAATTCGTCTTGAAACCGCGTGATTTTCCGGTTAAAAAAAATGCTGCGGAAGATAACAGCCCTGAGCCAGGCTATAACCCACACTGTCCATTCTGTGAAGGTAATGAAGCTATGACTACTGATGAAATATTGGCCTTCAGACAGGAAGGAACTCAGCCAAATACGCCGGGCTGGACAGTCAGGACTATCCTCAATAAATTTTCCGCCTTAGATCTAAAAGTCCAGCGGTTAAATGTCAAGAACCAATTGGAAAAAAGTATTTAAAAAATTAGGGTATTATGGGCAAAAAGAGCGCAAAAAGAGAATCACTAATAAGCCTGCCAAAATCAATTAACAATAATGGCAGTAAATGGATGCCGGCTGGAGATTATGCTCCTTTAGGCGGTGTATAGAGCCGGTTGCTATGCAGCAGAGCATAGACAAGACGGACGAATTTTCTGGCAGTTAGTGCAAGTGCACGTTTATGCGGAGTTTTAGGGGTTTGGCTGTACTTTAAATCATAGAAACGTTTAAACTCGGGATCGTGCATTCTCACTTTGTTAGTGGCTTCCATGATGT
>JAAZFJ010000398.1 GCA_012511795.1 Syntrophomonadaceae bacterium | reverse complement strand
TGCAACCTTAATTGTGAAGCGAAGCGGAACATCAGTAGTACTCGAAGGGTGCAACCTTAATTGTGAAGCGAAGCGGAACATCAGTAGTACTCGAAAGATGCAACCATGCTGCATCAAAGCATCTAAACTAGTTTTGCTGGGATTTTCGCAGGAGAATCAATTAATAAACAGGAGGAGGTTCAACAATTATGAAAAAAGCACTGTCCTGCCTGGTAATTCTGGCCTTATTTATTATTCCGGCCGGATGCCAGCAACAAGATGATCAAGATGAGAAGATGCAAAAAGTTACAGTTCTGCTGGACTGGTTCCCCAACACCAATCATACCGGTCTGTATGTAGCCCAGGAACTGGGTTATTATGAAGAAGCGGGCCTGGAAGTGGAGATCATTCAACCGGCAGAAGGGGGTACATCTCAGTTAATCGCTTCCGGTCAGGGGGATTTTGGCGTCAGTTATCAGGAAGAAGTAACCATAGCCCGCTCCCAAGACCTTCCCGTTGTAGCTATAGCTGCAGTTATCCAACATAATACTTCCGGCTTTGCTTCTCCTGTCGATAGGAACATCAACCGCCCGGGTGATTTTGAAGGAAAAACCTATGGAGGATGGGGCTCACCAGCGGAAACCGCTATGATTAAAGCTTTACTGGATAAATACCAGGGGGATATTAATAAAGTAAACATTATTAACATAGGCTCCGCCGATTTCTTTACCAGTATGCAAAGGGATATTGATTTTTCCTGGATATATTGGGGCTGGACTGGTATAGAGGCTGGTCTGAGAAATATTGAACTGAATTTTATTCCTATTGGTGATGAAATTAAGGCCCTGGATTTCTATACCCCGGTCTTGATTGCCAGTGAAGATAAAATTGCCCAGGACCCGGATTTAATCAGCAAATTTTTGCAGGCCACGGCCAAGGGTTATGGATTTACCATAGAATCCCCGGAGGAGGCCGCGGGTATCCTGCTGCAAAAGGTACCCGAGTTGGATCCAGAATTAGTCCGAGCCAGTCAGCAGTACTTGGCCGGACAGTATCAGGCTGAAGCTGCTGCCTGGGGGGTAATGAAACCAGAAGTATGGAAAAACTATGCTGATTTTATGTATGAAAATAAGCTGATTGAAAAAAATATAGAATCCCCCAAAGCTTTTACCAATAATTTTCTGCCCCGGCAATGATGCTCCTTGCGGGCTACTATGAACAGGAAGATGACATGAACAAAATCGAGGTAAATCGGATAAGCAAAACCCTGGAGGGGCTGTCTACCCTAGCTGAGATATCCCTGACTGTGGGGAAAAATGAAATCGTAGTGGTACTGGGTCCTAGCGGTTGCGGCAAAAGTACTTTGTTAAACATCGTAGCCGGATTGCTTCGCCCTGATACGGGCCAAATCTTCATCGACGGAGAAGACTGGACCGGAAAAACCACCCGGGTAAGCTACATGCAGCAAAAAGACCTTTTGCTGGATTCCCGCAATGTACTGGATAATGTGACTATTCCCTTATTGTTAAAGGGAATGTCCAAAAACCAGGCCCGGACCTGTGCCGCCAGTTATTTTGCGGACTTCGGCCTGCAGGGGTTTGAGCATTATTATCCCCGGCAGCTCTCTGGGGGTATGCGGCAAAGAGCTGCCCTCCTGCGCACTTATCTCTTTGCCAGCGATATACTCCTGCTGGACGAGCCCTTCGCAGCCCTGGATGCCATAACCCGTCGCAGGATGCAGCTGTGGCTGTTGGATTTATACCAGCGCTATAAATCTTCCATCCTCTTTGTAACCCACGATATTGAAGAAGCCTTGCTCCTGGCGGACCGGATTTACATACTGGGCAGCCGTCCGGCGGTGGTAAGACGAGAAATGGCCTGGGATAGAAACAGCCCCCTATCCCCTCAAACCAGAGAGGAAATATTAGAAATTCTGGAGGAAGAAAGTAATGGAGGTAATTTTTAAAGGACAACACGCCATTAATTACGATGATTGGTATACTACCGAGATCGGCGGTTTTATTGACCAGGTGGAAAGCAATTCAGCCTTGGCCCTTTTTGCCCCCCGCAGCGGTATGGAGGTTCTGGACGCCGGCTGCGGCACCTCCGGGCCAGGAAGTCAAGACTTATACCCTGCTGGAGGAGGAAAGGCGAATGGCTGAGCTGGAAAGACCGGGTTTTATCATCCTGGTCTGGGAAAAGCCCTAACTCAGAGTGGGGTACAG
>JAAZFJ010000397.1 GCA_012511795.1 Syntrophomonadaceae bacterium | reverse complement strand
GGAATAGCGCCGATACCCAATTGAATAGTGGAACCGTCTTCTACCAGTTCAGCAATATATTGCCCAATCAAAGCTTGGCTTTCGTTGACATCTGGAGCATAAGGCAAGGCGGGAAGAGGGTGAGTTGCTTCCACGATGGCATCGACCTGGCTGATATGCAAAAAGTTGCGGCCAAAAGTGCGGGGCATTTTTTTGTTGACCTGAACGATGATCTTTTCGGCAAGCTTGGAAAGCGGCATAATGTAATCACAGGACAGCCCCATACTGAAGTGGCCATTTTTATCCATGGGCGACACCTGCAGCATAACCGCCTGATAATGACGGTTATATTCCGGGAAACGGGGCACTTCGCCTAAACGTCCAGGTGTATAAACATATCTTCCATCCTGAACGCCGGCCCGCTGAACCATGCAATAGCTATAGTCCAGCAGGAACGGGTCATCACGGCCCATTTTCATCATTTCAGTGGGATAAACGTCCACCACTGTAAAAAGTTCTACATTGGTGAATTCCTCTTTACGTCTTGCCAGGGCATTGATCAATACCGGCGGCTGCCCCACTGCTACAGGAACTGCTACTGACCAGCCGTCCTGGATCAGTTTAACGGCTTCATCAGCAGTCATTAGCTTACTCTGATACAGTTCAGTTAAAGTCACAACCATACCTCCTTTCATAAATCCGGGGGTGTTTGTTTGGTCAATGGGATTCAGTTTCATAAAGTGCAAGTCTTATGCCAGCGAGGAAGTGCCCTGTTTCAGGCAGTTTTGCCGGCATTGTTTTTAATTAGAAAGGCAAAAAAGATAATGAATTCATGAGCGCAGTGGAATAAATCCCTTGTTTAAGCCAATTCAAATTACCAGCAGTACTTTGCAGAATTGCCCACTGATTAACAGAAATGAGAAAAATAAAATCCATAATTTACAGTATGTACCAATTTTCTCTTATCATTCAATTCTCATAACAGATATTTGGGAGTATATTATATGTAAGAAGAGTAATTTTAATTGTACATGGAAAGAAGGTGGACGATGTTAAAATCGAGAGGCTGATTGCTGATATTATTGAAAAAAACCCCCATATCGCAGCCATCATTGTCGATCGGGATGGCATTATTCGCTTCATAAACAATACATATCTCATTGCACTGCAAATGAAACTTGATCAGGTCCTGGGAAAAGATATTATGGAAGTCACACCTTATTCACGAACTACAAAAGTCATTGAAACCGGCCGGCCGATCCTGGCCTATAACTGGAGTATCCACGGCCGCCACGGGGTAGCTTGTTCCGTTCCTTTATATGAAAATGAGGAAGTCATTGGTGCATTTGCTTATAGTATTTTTCTGGATATCTGGGACAAAAAATTACGTGATCAGGTGTTATATGGGATCATTGGCAATAAAGAAGGAAGAGATGAACGCTACAATACCCGTTATAGTTTTGATTCCCTGATAGGAAAGGACCCGGGATTTGTCAACCTGAAATGTGTAGCCCAGAATATTGCATATCATGATAATGTAACTGTACTCATTACTGGTGAAAGCGGTACGGGTAAGGAATTATTTGCTCAGGCTATTCACCAGGGCAGTAATCGCCGGAATTTTCCTTTTGTCAGAGTAAACTGTGCCAGTATCCCCCATAATTTATTGGAATCTGAACTATTTGGTTATGCTGACGGGGCTTATACCGGAGCTCGCAAAGGCGGTAAACCCGGTAAACTGGAGATAGCGCATAATGGAACCGTATTTCTGGATGAAATAGGGGAACTGCCTCTTGCTATGCAGAGTAAACTGCTGATATTTTTGCAGGAAAGAGAAATTGAACGATTGGGTTCAAATCAGCCCATGCGCCTGAATGTCCGTATTATTACTGCCACCAATCGCAATCTGGAAAAAATGATGCATGAGGAAAAATTTCGCGAAGATCTATACTATCGGCTAAATGTGATTCGTATCGAAGTTCCTCCTTTGCGTTTGCGCAAAGGAGATATTCCATTATTGACCCGGCATTTTATGGAGATCGTGAACCAGAAGTTATGCATATGTGTAGACCAAATCTCGGACCAGGCGATGGAAATGCTCTTAAAGCATTCCTGGCCGGG
>JAAZFJ010000396.1 GCA_012511795.1 Syntrophomonadaceae bacterium | reverse complement strand
TTTTTAAGATTAATTATTACCGGTTCCTGCCCCTTTATTCGTTCAATAATAATTACCGGCCCCTGTGAAGAACGGAGAAATGCTAGAGCTCTGCTGCCGTCGGCCAGTTTAAAATGTCCCTTGGAATAAGGTCCCAGGGAAGCGCCATTAGTTCTTGCAATAAATTCCGGAAACTCTTCCTCCAGTTCCAGTGAGGTGATTTCACTATACTCGATAGTTAATCCATAGCCCCCTTTAATAACTAATTGCTCCTTTTTCAGATCAAAGCCGGCCGGCATAATTGTCCAGACAATTACGGCTACTACAGCGGTAGTTATAATTACTGAGACTAATATACCGATTTGGTAGGATTTATTAAAAGCCTGATGAGGAATAAAACTTTTAACCTTGATTATGGTATATATCAAAATTAATAACATCACCCCAAAACCTATTTCTATGCCCCATGTAAGGCGGTTTTCTTTAAGCACATAACCAAAAAACGGCATGAATGACATAATCATCAACTGCCTGCCAAAAAAGTCTCCCAGTGCCTTGGCGTCTACTTGTTGTTTAACTTCCTCCGGCAAAGAATTATAACCGGAAATAAGCTGATATGCTTGCCGGTACTTTATCAGGAACCCCAGACCAAAGAGCAAAACCATTATTACTATGACTGCTTTAAACTCGTCCACAAGTAACCCCTTTCCAGTCAAAAAAATTCAATAGAAATAAACGGTTAGTTCATTGTAGATTAAAAAATATTTGAACGTCAAATTCTTGCTTCGTATACATAAATCTGTTTCGCACAACCTATAACAAGAAATCAGTACAAGGGGGACAAAAAATGAATATTGATCATAATGAATTTAAAAGCAGTACCAATTCATACTGGCTGGATTCCACTAAAATCACTGATTATCCTTCCCTTACAGAAGATATAAAGGCAGATGTGGCCATCGTAGGCGGCGGGATGGCTGGAATCACCACTGCTTATCTGCTAAAAAAGCAAGGGCTGAAAGTGGCAGTAATAGAGGCCGATCACATCCTACAGGGAACCACCGGGCACACTACCGCCAAGATCACTTCCCAACATTCACTGATTTATGCCCGCATCAAAAAAGAGATGGGGGAAGAACTGGCTCACCAGTACGCCGATGCAAATGAAAGTGCTATTCATATGATTGCCAGTCTGATCGAGGAAAATAACATCGATTGTGATTTCAGCTGGCAGCCTGCGTTTATGTATACCAATGACAATAAATATATGAAAGATATTGAAGATGAAGCCAGGGCCGCCTCCGGTTTTGGCATCAAAGCCTCTATTGTGGATAAACTGCCCCTGCCTTTCCCGATAAAAACAGCTTTAAAGTTTGATCAGCAGGCCCAGTTTCATCCTTTAAAATACCTTAAAGTTCTGGCAGAAAAAATATCCGGTGACGGCAGTGCTATATTTGAGAAGACTGCTGCTATCAATATTGATAAAGATGCCGGCCGGGTAATTACCCGTAAAGGGCACACAGTTACTGCCGACAGGATCATCATTGCCAGCCACTATCCTTTTTTTGACGGCGGCGGTTTTTATTTTTCCCGTATCTATGCTGATAAGTCTTATATAATTGGCGTAAAAGCAGAAGAAAAATTTCCCGAAGGGATGTTTATAAATGCCGAGACTCCCACCAGATCCCTGCGTTCCCAGCCTTATCAGGATGGGGAAATGATTTTGATCGGCGGTGAACACCACAAAACCGGGGATGGGTCAAATTTAAACCAGCATTATCAGAACCTGATCGATTTTGCCCATCAGCATTATGAGGTGCAGGAAATCTTATACCGCTGGTCAACTCAGGATTGCATGACAGCTGACGGGGTACCTTATGTAGGTAACCTGACCGGTAAATACCCCAACCTGTATTTAATCACCGGTTTTTGCAAATGGGGTATGACCAATTCAACTGCCTCGGCTATGATCCTGACAGATTTAATCACCAAAGGAGATAATCCCTGGGCACCGGTTTACAATCCTACCCGCTTTAATCTGGCTTCACTGAAAAGCATTGCCTATGAAAATCTGGATGTAGCCAAAGAATACTTTTCCGGTAAACTCACAGGACTGCCCAAAGAGGTTGAAATAGCAAAAGGGGAAGCGAAAGAAGTGGGAATTGACGGGCAGAGGATCGGAGCCTACCGTGATGAGCAAGGTCAGCTGCATATGATCGATATCACCTGTACCCACCTGGGTTGTGAGCTGAAGTGGAATGATGCTGAGACCACCTGGGACTGCCCCTGCCATGGCTCCAGATTCAGCCCCGACGGAGACATTGTTGAAGGACCGGCCTTTAATCATCTACAGGAACCGGGGGTCGAGAACCATGTGGAAGCCCGTATTTTTAAATAGTATCCATTTTAAAAATATCTTTCTGGATCGTCGGATCGATGATTGCCCCTGCTTTAAAGCCAGGGGCAGTCGATATTTTATTAGTGCAGATTTATGCTGCAGGTATTTCCGCAAGAGTTTGTGTAGAGGAGGTTATCAACCGCCAGCCGATTAATATGAGAAGATAATAGGTTGAAGTGTTGGGGCGGTTACCAACTGCCCGCTGGATATGCACAATGCGTAAGGTGTATTAGATACCATAATGAAACGGGCGGATGATATCTGCCTGTACAGAACAGGAGCAATGATCTGCTTAAACCTTTGTGGCAGCTTTATTAACCCCACGCCAAAAACCTGGAAAGATAATTATTGCAGTTGATATCCATTATACGATATCATTTGCAAATGAGGCTTTATTTGTTGTTTGCCATGATCTGCAAGCAGGAAGAGTATTTTGCAAAGTTACATTTTTTATGGAGGTAAAATTCGATGAAAATTTCAAAGCTGGGTTTTATTATGGATGTGGCACAGGGTAAAGCGAAAGCGGATTTGATCATTCGCAATGCCAGGATGGTAAATGTCTTTACCAAACAAATCGAGGAATGCGATGTTGCCGTAGCAGCAGGCACCATAGCCTGGATAGGAAAAGACGCTTCTGAAAAACCGCGCCAGGCAGAGGTTGTTTATGACGCTGGAGGAAAGTACCTGATCCCCGGTTTGATCGATGCCCACTGCCACATCGAAATGTCCTTTATGTCGGCGATCCCTTTTGCCCGGACAGTCTTAGCCCATGGCACCACAGCTGCCATTCTTGATATGCATGATGTGTGTAACACAGGTATCCATTGTATGCACAGTTTTGCCCGGGAACTGGCTTGTACACCTTTTAAGCCTTTCCTGATGATTCCGCCCTGTGTCCCCGGAACGCCTACACTGGAGGAAGCCGGAGCCAATATGACACTTAGTGATATGCAGGAGGCCATGGATTTGCCAAATGCCTGGGGAATTGCTGAAACCATGGATTTTAACCGGGTACTGGAAAGAGAATCTGAAATTTTATCCATACTGGCATGGGGCCAGCAAAAAGGGCTTCGCATTGATGGCCATTGCCCGGAACTGGTGGGTGATGACTTGCAGGCTTACATAGCTGCCGGCATCTTAAGTGATCATGAATCAGTTTCACTGGAGGAAATGCTGGAAAAATATCGTTTGGGCATGAAGGTCATACTCAGGCGCGGGTCTCTGGAGGAGCCGGTACGTGCCGGCGATTTTACAGCAAAATTGGCGGATACTTCCAATGTTCTCCTGGCAACTGACGGGTGCATTTTCCTGGACGATATCCTTGATAAAGGACATATGAATCAGGCACTGAAAGCAATCGTCGCGGAAGGAGTAGATCCGGTCACTGCTGTCCAAATGGGCACGATCAATGTAGCCCGGGCTTACGGGGTCGACCATCAGATCGGTTCCATAGCGCCGGGACGGAAAGCCGATATGGTACTGGTCTCAGATTTAGAGAATTTTGCGGTAGAAGCAGTATTTATAGATGGAAAACAGTTTACAAAAGAAGATTTTAGCATCCCTCCTTATGATTATCCTCAAGAAGTTTTAAACACCGTCAAATTAGATCCGGTATCTCCGGAAACTTTTGCCATCAAAGCTCCTGCTATATCAGGCCAGGCAAAAGTAAGGGTTATGACGATCATTGAGGGTACCGTTGCTACCCGTGAAGAGCATGAACTGCTGCCGGTGAAAAATGGTTTTTTACAGCCTGATGTGAGCCGGGACCTGTTAAAGGTGGCCGTTTTTGATCGTTACAGACCGTCAGGGTATCATGCACTTGGAATCGTCCGTGGCTTTGGTTTTTCACAGGGAGCATTCGGAGGCAGTGTGGGCCAGGACAGTCAAAACCTGGCGGTTGTAGGAACCAATGATGAAGACATGGCCTTGGTGGTAAATACCATACGTGAGATGCAGGGCGGAATCGTTTTTGCTGCCCAGGGAAAGGTGATTGCCCGGGTAAATCTGCCCATCGCCGGAATTATGAGTGACATTGAACCCCGGCAGCTGCAGCAGGAATTTAATAAGCTGCATCAAAGCATTGCTGATATGGGAAGCAAAATGGTCAATCCTTCCTTTAATTTATCACTTTTGCTTACCTGTGCAGTGATACCGGAATTAAAGATCACTAACCGTGGATTGGTAGATGCTCTATCTGGTCAGTTTGTACCTTTATTGCTGGAATAAATTTATATTGGCATGCCTTAAATCAATACAAATATAGAAGGGATCGATAGCATGTTTGCATTATTAACAACACAGGACATTGTCAGTATTATCGGAGCTTTATCAGATGCCATCGCATCAGGTCTTATCGCATTGTACTATGGATTTTTAGCTTTTCCCACCGGCATTGCCTTTGCCCTGGCGGCATTGCTGGCCATGGTCTGGGGAATGGTCACCCCGATTTCATTTCAGGCTGAAACTATTGTTCTGGCTGGAAGTATGGGTAAAAACCTGAGGGAACGGATATCCATTGTATTGCTTTGCGGCATCGTGATGACAGTATTGGGGATTTTCGGTTTACTGGGAGCGGTGGTTGATTACATAGGTGAAATAATTCTGGCCGGTATGCTGGCAGGTGTGGGGGTCATACTGGTCAAAACCAGTATAGATATTGCCCGGGATAGTATAAAAGCCGGGATCGGTTCTTTCCTTTCCGCACTTCCGGTATGGTTTATGACGGAAAACCTGGCATATACAGTAGTAGCATCACTGATTATCGGAACCATCGTTCACCATCTGATCAAAAAAGAATTCAACCCGTCTCAGGAAGGGGAAGAAGAGGTAGTTCGTGATGATTCCGGTACTTTTGTGGAAAATGTAAAGAAACAGATGGTTATACAAAAACCGATCCTGAATTCATGGCGCATCTGGAAAGCAGTTTTTGCCTTGATAGCACTGCAGATAGGCACTTTTATCAGTTATGGCAGTATTACTGCGTCCATTGCCAATACCGGTTTTTCGGTGGATAAACTTACGATAACATCTGGGTTGGCTCAGGTGGTCAGCTCTATTTTTGGCGGTGCTCCACTGTCTCCCATCGTATCCATCACGGCTGATGCCAATCATCCGGTGGATGCTGCCGTTATATTTATGGCTATCATGGCCTTCATACTCTTGCTGTTCCTGTTGTCGAAAATAGGCAAACTGATCCCGGTTGGCGCCACTGCCGGATATCTGTTTATTATCGGCGCGATCATCGTAATACCGGATAATCTGGTGGCAGCTGTTCAAGATGGTAATATGGTGGGTATCATCACTTTTGTTATCACCGCCATATCGGATCCCTTTCTGGGAATGCTGGCCGGCATCCTGGCCCAGTTTGTCATGTAGTATTTAAGACAAGCTGAATGTTTTAAAATGATGAGTTTATAAAAAATAAGAGGTGAAAATATGCCCGATCATAAAGAAAAAACCTATACTCTGGAAATTGCCGGTTTGACCCGGCACCTTCCCATTATTCCAGTGAACGATGAGACAAAGATAGCCAGTTTCGTAATCCTGGGCGATACAGAACTGGTCTGCCGGGTAGCCCCGGAGCTGATTAAAAAAATGCCGCATTTTGATGTACTGGTTACCGCTGAAGCCAAGGGGATCCCTCTGGCTTTTGAGATTTCACGCCTGCTGGGCATGAATTATATCGTTGCCAGGAAGAGTATCAAATCTTATATGGAAAACCCGGTCATTGAAGAAGTAAACTCTATCACTACGCAAAAAACTCAGATATTATCCTTAAACGGGGATGATATCAAGCAGATAAAAAACCGCCGGGTAGCAATCGTTGATGATGTGATCAGCACCGGGGAATCAGTGCAGGCAGTTGCCAGACTGATTGAAAAGGCAGGAGGAAATGTTGTGGCCAAAGCCGCAATCCTGGCAGAAGGAGATGCTGCCCTTAATCCTGATATAATATATCTTAAGAAATTACCTGTATTTTAATAACAGAAGCGGCCGGACATTCCGGCCGCATTTTATTTAGGCTGATAGTAGCATCTTTTGGGAGATTCCAGTTTATCTTCTTTTTTAAGCTTCTTAATGATCTTATCCACTTCTTTTTTGTCCAGGCCGGATATTTCGGCAACATCACCGGCTTTTAGCGCTATTGCCGCATCTTTAAAAGTATTTAATACGATTTCTTCATTGCTCATAAAATACTTCCTTTCATATTTAATCTATTCAAAGTTTTTCCCAATATATGCAATCAATTATACAAAGTCAAGTAATGACTTATATAAAAGAAGAGCATTTTACGTATCTTGCACTTAAAGTTTATTTGCAGCTACAGACATGAGAAGAAAATAGAGGTTTTTTCAGCGTTTATGAGAATAATGTTAACAAATAAAAACTATGTAAAGCAGGGATTCATATGGATTATTGGTGGCAGTTAAAATATATTCGCCGTCGTCGTCAGATTGTCGGAACATTCGTCCGTCATGGATTAGGTTATTTTGTGCAAAAAGCGGGACTGGGTGATCCGGGTATTACAGCTATTTCCAGTGCTTTAGGGAATGAAAACAATGCTGACAGATATCTGCTGGCCGTAAACTTGCGCGAAGCCTTCATGGAACTGGGGCCAACCTTTGTGAAACTGGGCCAGCTCTTAAGTACCCGATCTGATATGTTACCGCCGGTATTCATAGAAGAACTAGAAAAATTACAGGATAAAGTAACACCGATAAGTTATGAAGCCATAACCCAGGTCTTGAAAGAGGACTTAGGCGATCTGGATAATATATTTTCCTTTTTTGATCCTGAACCCCTTGCTGCTGCATCTATTGGCCAGGTTCACCGTGCCTGTCTGAAAAGCGGGGAAGATGTGATTGTTAAAGTGCAGCGCCCGGGTATTGAGTCAATTGTCAGGAACGATTTGGAGATTCTAAAAGGATTGGCGCGCAGATCGGAACGGCGCTCTGCTGAAG
Source organism: Syntrophomonadaceae bacterium (assembly GCA_012511795.1). Lineage (GTDB taxonomy): Bacteria > Bacillota > Syntrophomonadia > Syntrophomonadales > Syntrophomonadaceae > UBA1368. Next base: position 1,016 of record JAAZFJ010000396.1, on the reverse strand, counting down.
CAAGTCAAATCGGGGTGTATGCCATAGTAGAAGACTTTGCTAAAACATTACTGCGGGAACTGGATTATGATCGGGAAGCCCGTAATACGGAACAGGTATTTCATAACTTTGCTGATGACAAGAGAGTGTTGATACCCCGTGTCTACAGACAGTACAGCACTCCCCGGGTTTTGATTGAAGATTATATAAAGGGCTATAAATTAAGTGACATAGAAGGAATTGATCAACAGGGATGGAGCCGCCGCAACCTGTCCCGCTTAGGTACGGAAGCGTTTCTGTCCCAGATCTTATTGCACGGCTTTTTCCAGGCTGATCCCCATCCCGGAAATATTCTGGCAGTGAACGAAAATACCATTGCCTTTATCGATTTCGGTGAAATAGGTTATCTGGGAGAAAGACGCCTGATGTTTATCGGGGAATTACTGATGGCAATAAATAATAAAGATCCTTATAAAGCTACTTCCATACTGGGAGATATGGGGATTCTGGGAGACATTGACAACATTGAAGCTTTTTCCGAAGATCTGGGGGAACTCCTGGACGGACTGATGATAGGGACCATAGGGGATGTAGATATTAGAACCCTGCGTGCAGACATAATGACCCTGGCTTATCGCTATCATCTTAAAATACCAGCTTATCTTACTTCCTTGATGAAAGCTCTGATAACTGTGGAAGGATTGGGGAAAAAACTCGACCCCACCTTTAATATTAATGAAGTGGCCTCACCTCTGGCAGCCAAAGTTTATGCTGAGCGGATGAAACCTAAAAATATCGCCCGCTATATACAGAACCGTTATTACCAGGATATCAGATATCTAAAGAATCTGCCTATGAACCTTAACAAGACGCTGAAAAAAACCGGTGAAGGTAAACTGTTGATCAATATGGAGATGGATTTTACTCCCAGGGCGACCCGCAAGATAACTCAACTGATAAGCCGCCTGGGATTTGCCATGATAACCACCGGCGCTTTGATTGGTTCGGCTCTGGTACTTATGACCAATCATTCTCCA
>JAAZFJ010000395.1 GCA_012511795.1 Syntrophomonadaceae bacterium | reverse complement strand
TTCTGCTTTATTACAAATAAATTTAAACCCGGTCAGGGTATCATAGGTAGGAATATTATAATGTTCAGAGATTACCCTGCCCATCTCTGAAGTAACAATAGTTTTAATCACAAATCCTTTTTTGGGCAATTTTCCTTTTTCCTGGCGCCTTTTTAGAATGTAGTCCAAAAGTAAGGCACCGGTCTGGTTGCCATTTAAAAACACGTAATCGTCATCAAAAAAAGATAGTGATGAGATTGCTTCGTCGCTTCGCTCCTCGCAATGATAGGAGGGGGGGAGCTCCTCACAGTGACGAAGAGAGAATGGGTTATCGCAATGACTAAGAGGAGGCGGCTCATCACAATACTCAGAAGATAAAGGTTCACAATCATCAAGGAGGTGTGTTTCAGGTTTTTTATAAGTATGGCATTCAGAGTGTTTATTTACATCTATTTCTTTTGAATGCAAATTCACTAAACTATCATGCCTTTTATTTAAGACAGCTATGGCAATTCGATCACAATCGGGGTCAGTTGCTATTAATATTTCTGCTCCAACCTTTTTACCCAGCCCAACCGCTCTCTCGAATGCCTCCGGATTTTCTGGATTAGGTGATGCCACGGTTGAAAATTTTGCATCAGGTTTCGCCTGCTCCTCATCCACATACACATTCTTAAAACCCCTGTCTTTTAAAATTGTTCTTATAGGAACATTCCCGGTACCATGCAATGGAGTGTACACAATCTTTAGCTGCTTGTCTATTTCCTCATCATTACTCAATGCCAATGTTTTAACCTTTTCATAATAAACCCTGTCAAATACTTCCCCAAGCACTTTGCATAATTCTTTTTCTTTGGCTTCTTCCAGAGAAATCAATTTCACTTCAGAATAATCTCTTATTCTGCCAATCTCATATATAATTTCATCGGCGACTTCCGGTAATACCTGTGCACCATTTTCGGCATATACTTTATAGCCATTATAGTCAGGAGGATTATGGCTGGCTGTAATAACAATGCCGGCCGCTGCCCCAATCATCTTAACCGCAAAAGATAATTCAGGAGTTGGACGGATATCATCAAAGAGATAAGTTTTTATTCCATTAGCTGTTAAAACCCGGGCTGCCTGTTCGGTAAACTCACGAGACATATGCCTGGGGTCATGGGCAATCACTACTCCTCTTTCTTGTGCTTTTTTTACTTTTTGCAACAGATAATTAGCCAGGCCCTGTGTAGTCTGACCCACTGTATAAATATTCATCCGGTTAGCCCCGATGGCAATCTTGCCCCTTATTCCACCTGTTCCAAAATCTAAATCCTTATAAAAACGGTCAACTATTTCATCTTTATCCTCTGCAATAGAACGCAGTTCTTCCCTGTCTTCCTCTTTTAGATAGGGACTGTTCAACCATTGCTCGTATTTTTCCTGGTAATTCAAAATTAACTCCTCCTAAAACATTTTTACCTCTTTATTTAGTGAACTCACTCACCAGGTCCTCTAAATAAAACAAAAATACTTTACCGGCATCAAGTAATATCCTGGGTTGTCTAAAAGCTTCCCTGAATAATTTAGAA
>JAAZFJ010000394.1 GCA_012511795.1 Syntrophomonadaceae bacterium | reverse complement strand
TCCAATACCGAGCTTGAACATGCCCAGGTGATCATCGCCGCCGGCAAAGGAATCGGCAAAGCCGAGAACCTCCAGATCATAAGGAATATGGCAGCCTGTTTCAACCGGTCAGCCATAGCCGGCTCAAGGGTGGCATGTGATAATGGGTGGATCGAATATAACGCCCAGGTGGGAATCACTGGAAAAAAAGTTTCCCCTCTGCTTTACGTAGCCTGCGGCATATCAGGTTCCATGCAGCATATCTTCGGCATGAAGGACTCTAAAACCATAGTTTCCATTAACCGAGATCCCGAGGCAGCAATATTCCGCCACACTGACATCTGCATTGTAGAGGAACTGGAACGATTCATCCCCGAATTCATCCGCGCAGCAGGGAAGAGGCGCGAAAGTGAGGAGTAAAGAAAGCTTTCCCTCATGAACTGTAGGACAGCTATTAATATCCGCATTCGCCTGCCTGCCTGTGCCTTGGAAGGGTATGTCCAGAATGGATATGCCTTATAAAGTTTGACCCAAGGGGTATCCGTCCGCTTCCTTATAATCACCGGCAGTAAAAAGCCCTGCAGGGAAGCGTTTGAGGTTGCTCGGCCTGCAGGGCTTTGGCTGTAAGCTGAGTTTACACGATTTCAAGTATTTCTACAAACTTTGGTTATTTCCTCCACAATATAGTAAATTTAAACAATTCACAACACAAAAAGAGGCTGCCCCTTAATCCGTTACAGAATTTGGGACAGCCTTTTGCTTCAATTCCTCTTAATGAGTGCTTTTATAAGCGAAACTCAGCAAAACAAACTACAATATCGCCTTGTTTTAAGTAGTCATAAGATAGATAACTTCATTTCACACGTTAGGGCCAAACCACTTCTCATAGATGCGGTCGTAGGTGCCATTTTCAAAAAGGGTCTCCAGACCATGGTTAAGCTTATTAAGTAATTGCTGATCGCCTTTTTGAACGGCAATACCAACCTGCTGACTATCAAACATTTTTCCTGCCATCTGTAAATTACTGTCACTATGCCCGGTTAGATAATATGCAGTTGGAGCATAGGGGACGATGGCAGCATCAACGATACCTTGTTCCGTTGCTAACCATATTTCCTCTAAGGTTGCCAGAAACACCGGCCGGGTCTCCGGGAATTTTTCTACTAATTCATTGACTGTTTCCTGAGAAATGCTTCCACTCTGACAGGCAATTTTTTGACCGGCTAAGTCACCAAGGACCATATCCTGATCACTTCCCTTAGCGGTTATGATTATTTCTCCATAATCAAAATAGGGGATAGTAAAATCGACTACCTCTTTCCGCGGCTCATGTATCGTTATCCCCGAAATGATTAAATCGACCTGTCCTGAACGTAAGGAAGGTATAAGCTGATCAAAGCTGATATCTTTGACAGAGATCTTTTCTCCAATAACTTCTTCCACGGCATCGATCAATTCCATTTCAAAACCGACAAACTCATCGCCTTCTTTGAATTCGAAGGGGGGAAAATCAACCGAACTTCCAGCAACCAGTACTGTTCTTTCCAGATTGACTATTTTAGCAGCATTATCCCAGGATATCGGAACCTGCAGACCTTCGGCCAAGATTCTCACCGGCACCATTGTCCTGCCGTTCACGATCACTGGAGGAACCTCCATGTCAACATTTTCTCCATTGACCATAGCCTGGGGATCACCAATGATCATAGCAATTTGATTACTTCCCTTAACGACAGTAACCGCCTGTTTTTCGCCGTCCCAGCTTACGTCTGCCTGTAAAGCATCGACAATATCGCGTACCGGGACCATCACCCGGTTATTATCAATGAATGGAGCCGGGTCAGATTCGATTGTTTTCCCTGCTATTTGCAGTCCCGCCTCCTGCCTGGCATCAGCTGCCGGCACGCAGAT
>JAAZFJ010000393.1 GCA_012511795.1 Syntrophomonadaceae bacterium | reverse complement strand
TAGTGCATACCCCGATATTTGCTAAAGAAAGAACTGATTTAAATTTTGGATTATATGGAGAGCCGACCACATTGGATCCACATGATGCTGGTGATGATTGTACCCGTACTCTGGTCTATCAAATACATGATTATTTATTACGTGAACAGCAAGACAAGACATTAGGTTCTGCACTGGCTGAAAGTTGGGAATTTTCAGATAGTGGAACAGAAATTACTTTTTATTTAAGAGAAGATGTAAAGTTCCACAATGGAGACATAGTGAGTGCAGAGGACGTGGCTTTCAGTCTGAACAAAGCAATAGCGTCTAGTTTTAGTTCTAGAGTAACCAGTGCCATGGATTCGGCAGAAGTAATCGATGAAAATAAAGTCGTTTTAAAACTAAAGTACCCCTTTGGCCCCGCATTACAATGCCTGGCAACAGCTAATATGGGAATATTAAACAAAAACGCCTATGAGGCAGACCCGGAATACTATAAGAGAAATCCTATTGGATGCGGTCCTTATGTCTTTGTGGAATGGAAAAGTGGAGAAGAGATTAGATTAAAAGCATTTGAGGATTACTATAAAGGGCCTGCACCTATAAAGGATATTTTAGTTAGAATACAGCCTGACCCAAATACAAGGGTAGTATCTTTAGAAAAAGGTGAAACCGATTTTACTATTATCGTGCCTGTAGAAGATCGTGCACATATTGATAAAAATCCTAATTTAGTTCTTTATCCGTATGAAGGTACTGCAGTTACCTGTATCAGGTTCAACAACAAGGATGAGGTATTTTCAGACAAGAGGGTTAGACAGGCAATAGCTCATTGTATAGATAAGGAAGCTCTGATTTTGGGTGCAGAAGACGGATATGCAGTTCCTCTGGAAACTCCTATGACCAAAGCTGCTTTCGGATGGCCAGCCGATTTCAAAAACAGGGAATATGATCTTGATAAAGCAAAGGCATTGTTGGCCGAAGCAGGCTACCCAGATGGACTTAAAGCAACTATAACCACTAGTGAGCTTGAGGATTACAGGAAACGTGCAGAAATACTTCAGGACCAGTTTAAAGCAATTGGAGTAGAGGCAGAAATTGATAGCCTGGAATGGGGAGCCTATATTGATAGAACTTTAACTCAAAGAGATTATCAAATAACTTCTTTAAATATGACGGTCCCATATCTGGATGCCGACCACATTTACGAGTTGTTCCATAGCGAAATGATTACCAAAGGAAGAAACTTTGTACTGGTTGAAAACGAAGAATTGGATGATTTACTGGATAGAGCCAGGGCATCGATAGATCAAGAAGAACGAAAGGAATTGTATGCCCAGATTGCTGAGCTGTGGAAAGAAGAAGTCATAACAATACCTCTATATGTATCTGCAATGGCCGAAGCAGCACACAAAGACTTAAAAGGCATAGTACCAGATAGGATAATAACCGAATACAACTTATCATATTTCTATTGGGAATAAAAAATAAACTAGTATTTTAATTTAAATTTATTTTAAATTCTAAGATACTACTTGTACACTTGTGTTGCTATTGATATTTTTGCAAAACAAGTTTGCTAACCAGCTAAGAGGTGTTTAGCACTTAATAGATTTTAGATTATAGTGCTTAACACCTCTTAATAATGAATGGACAAAGGGGACTTAAAATGCTTAGATATATTGGCCAGAGATTGCTTATAATGCTACCTATTATACTGGGAATTTCCTTTATTGTTTTTATGATATTGGATTTAACACCAGGGGACCCCGCCAGGATAATTTTAGGAGATAGTGCCACAGATGAATCGGTAAGAGTCCTTAGAGAAGAGATGGGACTGAATGACCATGCAATTATTAGATATTTTCGTTATGTCAAAAATGCAATTACCGGTGATTTTGGCAAATCTTATCGAAGTGGTTTGCCAGTATTGTCAGAGCTTAAGGCAAGGATGCCTACTTCTTTTAAACTGGCTACCGGTAGCATGATAATGATAATTATAATAGGCATACCTGTTGGGATAATTTCTGCGGCTAAACAATATTCATTATTAGATACACTGAGTCTTACCAGTGCATTGTTGCTCACTTCTATGCCCAATTTTTGGCTGGGATTAATGCTAATGTTATTCTTTTCATTAAAATTGGACCTATTACCGGCAACAGGCGCCTACACCTGGCAACATTTTATATTACCATCAATTACTTTGGGGGCTTTTGGACTGGCAACTATGATAAGGATGACTCGCTCCAGTATGTTGGAAGTCATAAGACAGGATTATATAAGGACTGCCCGATCCAAAGGGGTCGGAGAATTTAAAGTTATAACGAGGCATGCCTTAAAAAATGCCCTTCTGCCTATTATTACAATAGTGGGGATGAATTTTGCTCTTATGCTAGGTGGGGGCATGATTATTGAAAGCACTTTTGCCCTCCCGGGGATAGGCTCGCTAGCTATTCAAGCAATCAGAACTAAAGATACACCTATAGTAATCGGCGCTATTATTTTTATTGCTATTGCCATAAGTGTAATGAACCTGATAGTGGATATAATATATACCTTTGTTGATCCCAGATTGAAGACAATTATTACCGCTGAAAATGTTGTTAAGTAGGTGAGCATTATGACAATAGGGAATTCTTCAAATATCAATGAAAGAAAAGGAAAAAAAAGGAGCCAGTTTAAAGCAATCTGGTTTAGGTTTAAAAAGAATAAACTTGCTATGGTAGGATTGGTAATTTTAGCTTTTTTAATAGCAGTTGCAATTGCTGCTCCTGTAATTTCCGATTATGAGGTTGCTATAAAGCAAAATATAAGAAATCGTCTTCAGCCACCGAATAAGGAAAATATTTTTGGTACAGACCAGTACGGAAGGGACATTTTTGCCAGGATAGTTTTTGGTGCCCGGGTTTCGCTTTTTGCAGGAATTGTGGGGATTTCAACGTCTTCCATCATAGGAGCTGTAATTGGCTCTGTAGCAGGTTATTATGGAGGCAGAGTGGATAATATACTTATGAGGTTAATGGACATATTGATGGCCCTCCCCTCCATGCTGTTGGCAATTTCAATTGTGGCAGCCCTTGGAGCAGGTCTTACCAACTTAATTATTGCACTTAGCGTTTCTTATATAGCACAATTTTCCAGAATTATAAGGTCATCGGTCCTATCAATAAAGAATCAAGAATTTATAGAAGCTGCTGTAGCATGTGGGACAAGGGACAGAAGGATAATTTTTAAACATATTATACCCAATGCCATTGGTCCTCTTTTAGTGCAGTCTACATTGAGTATAGCCAGTGCAATAATATTGATTTCCAGTCTGAGTTTTCTCGGTTTAGGGATTAAACCACCAATGCCGGAATGGGGTTCAATGCTGGCAGATGCCCGTTCTCAAATGAGGAATTATCCGTATCTGGTAATAATACCAGGGCTGGCAATAATTTTATCAGTAATGGGGTTAAACCTAATTGGAGATGGGTTGAGAGATGCACTCGACCCTCGTTTAAAAGATTAAAAATCCGATATATTTATTTTCTTTGGAGTAAATTATATGGCTGAAAGGTTACTTGAAATTAAAGACCTAAACGTTGTTTATGAAACAGATGAATCAGTTGTTCATGCAGTAAATAATTTAAATTTAGTGATTAACAAAGGTGAGACACTTGGTTTAGTAGGTGAAACCGGTGCAGGAAAGACTACTGCTGCACTTAGTATAATGAAATTGCTGCCAGATAAAACAGGAATAATAAAGAGAGGGGAGATAGGATTAGAGAATATAAATATAACCATAGCTACAAAATATGATAAGAGACTTCTAAGGGGAAATGTGATCTCCATGATATTTCAGGACCCCATGACCAGTCTGAATCCCACTCTAACTGTTGAATATCAAATCGCAGAAGTGTTAGCACTACATAAAAAAGATATGAAGAAGGCAGAACTTTCTAAAAGAGTTGATGAAATATTAGAGATGGTAGGACTTCCACCCTCCAGAAAACATGAATATCCCCATCAATTTTCCGGAGGCATGAAGCAAAGAGTGGTAATAGCTATCGCTCTAGCTTGTGAACCAAAATTGCTTTTAGCAGATGAACCTACTACCGCTTTAGATGTTACTATACAAGCACAAATTCTAAAATTGATGAAAGAATTAAAAGAAAAACTAGATACCGCCATGCTTTTGATAACACATGATTTGGGAGTGGTAGCCGAAATATGTGATAAAGTGGCAATAATGTATGCCGGACAGATTATAGAACAGGGCATGATCGAAGATATATTTGAATCAAAATACCATCACCCCTACACTGAGGGACTATTTGATGCCATTCCTGATTTGTCTAAAAAAACAAAAAGGCTCAATCCGGTTGAAGGCTTGATGCCAGATCCGACCGATTTGCCAACAGGTTGTTTTTTTCATGTCCGCTGTAGAAAATGTATGGATATATGCAAAACAAAAGAACCAGAAATTAAGTGGACAAATGCAGATAAAACACATCTTATAAAATGTCATTTGTTCAATGATAATAAATAATAAAAGAGAAGATAGAAAATATGGAACAACCTTTAATCGAAACCAAGAATTTAAAAAAGTATTTTCAAACCAGTGAAGGCAATCTTCATGCAGTTGATGGCATAAATTTAAAAATATTTAAAGGGAAGACTTTGGGTGTAGTGGGTGAATCGGGTTGCGGTAAATCCACACTAGGCAGAACAATTATAAGACTTTTGGAAGCTACCGAGGGTGAGGTGTTATTCAAAGGTAATAATATATTGGATTATGGATTCGAAGAAATGTTAAATATACGAAAAGATATGCAAATTATTTTTCAAGATCCTTACGCTTCTTTGAATCCAAGAATGACGGTGAGTGAGATAATAGTAGAACCTATAAAAGTAAGTAGAATTATAACCAACAATAACAAAATAAATAAGAAGGTTTCTGAACTTATGGACACAGTAGGCCTTGCCAAGAGATTGGTTAATTCTTACCCACACGAGCTAGATGGAGGGAGGAGACAGAGAATAGGCATTGCCAGGGCACTTGCTTTAAATCCAGAATTTATTATATGTGATGAGCCGGTATCTGCTCTAGATGTGTCCATACAAGCTCAGATTTTAAACTTAATGATGGATTTACAGGATGAAGAGGGATATACCTACATGTTTATTACCCACGATTTGAGTGTGGTGAAACATATAAGTGATGAAATAATGGTTATGTACTTGGGTCAGGCTATAGAGCAGGCAAGTTCTGACGAACTGTTTGAAAATCCGTTACATCCCTATACCCAGGCACTATTAGGAGCCATATTGGTTCCTAATTTAAGCAGAAGAAATGAAAACAAAGAGATAGTAAGAGGAGAGGTAACCAATCCCATAAGTCCTAAACCAGGTTGTAGATTTGCACCCAGATGTCCTTATTTTAAAGAGGATTGCTTAGGGCAGGAGATTGAATACAAAGAAGTTGATAAAGGACATTTTGTTTCCTGCGTTCTTTATAATAAGTAAACTATATGCAGTGAAATGAATGGCATTGCCATAGATAGAGATGAATGATGAATTCTTTTTTAAAGAGGTGTTAATATGAGAATAGTTTCAACTTTTTCAATTATTGCTAGAGATCCTATGACCAGCGAGATAGGAATTGCAGTACAGTCAAAATTTTTAGCGATAGGTTCGAATGTCATTTGGGCAGAAGCTAATGTGGGAGTAATAGCTACCCAAGCCTATGCCAACTTTGATATCGGTGAGTTAGGAATGAAATTTTTGGAAAAGGGCTATTCAGCCGCAAAAACTAGAGATCCTATGATTGCTATAGATGATGGTATAGAAGACAGACAGTTCAGAATTGTTTATTCACAAGGCGGTTCAATAAGCTTCACCGGAGAAAGATGCTATGACTATGCTGGCGGTATTGCTGAAGAAAATCTGGCTTGCCAGGGAAATATAC
>JAAZFJ010000392.1 GCA_012511795.1 Syntrophomonadaceae bacterium | reverse complement strand
TTTATATCAATACCCAGTTTAACCATCCCATGGAAGTAACCCCGGAAGCAAAAGCAGCCTGTGACCGTCTGATCGAAGCCGGAGTTGTACTGGGAAATCAAGCTGTACTGTTAAAAAACATAAATGATGATGCTCATGTTATGAAGAAACTCAATCAGGAACTATTAAAGATTCGTGTTCGTCCTTATTATATATTCCATGCCAAGCAGGTAAAAGGTACGGCCCATTTTATTACTCCGGTGCAAACCGGGCTGGATATCATGCAAAAGCTTCGAGGCTTCACTTCAGGCCTGGCTGTACCCACTTATATAATCAATGCACCCGATGGTTATGGCAAAACACCAGTCAACCCGGAATATCTTCTTTCCATAAACGAAAGTGAAGTAGTTATGAAAACCTGGCAGGGCAATCTATTCAATTATCCTAACCATAGTGAAAATTAGCCGCAGATATGATTGGTCAAATCAGATCATTTTAAAATATCTATAAAATAATAAAGTACACACCATATTTCAAACGAAACAACTGACATTTGGAGGTGTACTTTTTTTGTTCTAGTTTGATATTTTTAAATATAAAAGCGGCCATACAGCCTTTCACAAAAGCCTTGTTTTTAATTCTCAATCTCGCTTCCTATTTACCAAAATATATTTGCTGAAGTTTGTAGAGGTATGCCTTATAATGTGTACAGTTGCCAAAAAATATCAGGAATCTTGGAGGGAATTGAGGAGAAATGATGTATTTAGTAGCCAGGCTGTACTTCTGGGTCGCTGGTTGGAAAACAGTTGGAGCCATACCTGAAAATATTAATAAAGCTATAATAGTTGCCGCACCACATACCAGTAATATAGATTTCCCACTGGCCCGGGCCTTCTTTTATATTCATAAAAAGAAGGTTAACTATGTGATAAAAAAGGAATGGATGAAGTTTATCCTAAGAAAGTTTTTCTATGCCACCGGGGCCTTGCCGGTTGATCGCGGTAATGCAGCCAATATGGTCGAACATATGGCAGGCCTTTTAAAAAATACGGAGAATTTGTTCATCCTGATTTCACCGGAAGGAACACGCAGCTCAGTGAAGAAATGGAAAAGCGGATTTTACCGGGCCGCTGTTATGGCTGAAGTCCCGCTTATACTGGCTTATCTTGATTATGGCAAAAAAGAGGCAGGGATTGGACCGGTCTTTTATCCTACAGGTGATTACGATGAAGATATGATATTTATCAAAGGCTTTTACAGCCGGATTACTGCCAGACACCCGGAACAATATTTAAACATGGCATAAGCTGCAAAAGGTGGGGGCGTGTATCACACGCCTGCGGTATACGGGGAATAATCGCTTTATGGCCGCAATTTTGTAGGGGCGGCTATTAGCCGCCAGCGGCATACCGGGAATTACGCCATTAATGGAGCGGGAGGATGGTATCCTCCCCTACAGCCCCCTGCGACCGCCTCCATGGCCGAAAGGTCAACTTATTGGGAATGCCTTTTATACTTCCGGTATTCCGGGGAATAAAGGGAAAATCTATAGGCCAGGCTGGTCAGAGTATTAAAAGGTTTATCAAGTAAGCTTTTCATATAAGTAAAAACTTTAACCGGATCACTGGTTAGAACCTTTTCCCCATGTGCTACAAGAATAGTATTTACATCCAAATCAGCCATGCGGTCAAATGATGCTTCCATTTTATCAGGAAATAAAATAGGGATCGGCAGATATAGTTTGCCATCCAGATTCATCAGACAATCTCCAGGGTATAAAGTTTTTTCTTTTCTATTATAAAGGGCGATATCATTAATGGTATGCCCGGGTATATGCAAAACCTGCCAGTCGGGAAAAAAGGGAACCTCTGCTGCGTCCTGCAAAACAAAATCCGGTTTGACCTTACGGCTAAACAGGATCCTTTCCAGTTTCGCCTTTTTCCGGTAAGCAACCCAGGTAGCCAGATAACAATCAACCTTATGCTGAAGAAAACCGCCAGGACCTTCATACCAAAAATCTATACGAGGATGGGCAGCGATGGGAATGCCGTATTTTTTCCGCCAAATCACAGCGCCGCCGGCATGATCAGGATGACTGTGAGAAACGATGGCCAGCTTGATATCGCTGACCGGACGGCCAAGTACATTTATGCAGTATCCCTCGACCCTTTTTATATCACTTATAGAGCCACAATCTAAAAGCAGCATCTTATCTTCATATTCAACCAGAAATAAATTACATATATATCCATCTATTTTATGAACATTATAATCTGTGTGTTCCACCACAGCTTTGAGTGCCATTTTTGAACCATTCTCCTTTAGAATTCTTATTGAAATTTATTGCTATTGCAGTAACTTTTTTTGCCGCATAAATTACCGGATCGCTTTCTATATACCTCTGCTGCTGTTCCCTGGCGATATGATTAAATTAAACCGAAAGTCAGCCATTGTCAATGACAGTATTTTATTGTCCCGGCGTATTAAATGTTAACAAATTATTTTAAAGGGAGTTGGACAGGATGTTTGCCACCAGATACAAATTGCTTAGCAGCCTGATTATTTTCATGTTTCTATTTACTGTATTTCCAGCCCAGGCAATTGCAGCACCGGATGGAATTACCGTAGAAAAAGCAATTACCATTGTGAAGACTGCTTTTGAAGTACCTGATGCCTATTCAAAGTTTACCTCAGGTACCAGATCAGAAGGAGATAAAAAATTTATTTACTTAAACTGGGAATCACCCGAAAATAATGGCAGATTTGAAGCCCAGGTAGACGGGAAAAACGGTGAAATAGTCTCTATGTATAGATGGGACAAAGCAGATGAGCAGGCCTCAAAGCTTCCTGTCATATCCAGAGACCGGGCCGTCAAAATTGCCCAGGAACTGCTGAAAAAAGCTGTACCGGGTAAAGCAGGCTATTTGAGGCTGATCCAGGATAGTCAGGTGGTTCCCATAAGTGGTTATGGCAGTACGCTTAATCTTCGCTTTTTGCGTTATCAGGATAATATTCCTGTAGAAAACGACACAGCTTCAGTAGATATAAATATGGCTACCGGACAGGTCAGTTCTTATTATCTGAATTGGTCGGATATAGACCTGCCGGCTTCCAAAGCAAAAATTACTGCTGAAAAAGCCGGACAGGTTTTCAGCAGTGAAAAGATGCTGGAACTGCAATATTTGCTGCGCAGGACTTATTCGCCCGAAAAAACACAACCGCCAAAACTGGTTTACACCCTTAATCATCGTTCAAATGGCATGATAGATGCCAATAACGGCCAGCCGGTAATTCTTGATTACGGTTACGGAATATTCGCTAGTAAAGAAGCTGTGGGCGGAATGGGCGCTGCCAATGATCAGGCTGCAGCACTAACCCCCGAGGAGATCGAAGAAATCAGCAAACTTGAAAATATGATGTCCCAATCTGAAGCTGATCTGACCGTTAGAAAACTAGCTGAG
>JAAZFJ010000391.1 GCA_012511795.1 Syntrophomonadaceae bacterium | reverse complement strand
TAAATCACCTCGTTTTTATTACCAATCTGTTTATCAACAGAGCCTATTGCTTTTAGATAATTATAAAACACCGGCAATTAACAAAACCGTGAACATAACTGCAAATTTTATGATTTTCGTCTTTTTTAATCGAATTTTTTCTGAAAATTTTCCGCAAGCTACCAGAAAATTTAAGAAATCGTCGGTATCCTGGGTTTTGACGATCCCGCCATTTACGGTTCCACGGAGGGGTGGCCTCTGGCCTAAACATGTTGGTTCCTCCAATCGTTTTTATTGAGTCCTAAAAAAGGGCATAAAAAATAGGCGTATGTTCGTTTGGAAAATACGCCTGCTCATTTGTTTCCTCTACGTAGTTTCTATTTTTTACTGCTGTAAAACCATCTTTAACATTTGTTCCCGGAAAGCATGAGGTATGATTAAGCAGCATACGGATGGTGATGTCTTTGTACCTTATCATTCATTGTAAAATTGGGAATATAATCTGTGACAGGCTTATCCAGTGAAAGCTTACCCTCCTGTTTATAATTTTTTAAAAACCCCTTATAGCTATCCTCAAATTGCGAATATATAACACCTATTTATTAATCAAATCCGAATTGAGAAGAAGCCTGCGCACCATGATTGTGGTCTCGGCTCTTGTAATGTTGTCCAGAGGGGCTATCCGGCCGTTGTCTCTGCCGGTAACAACACCTGTCTTTACGCATTTTGACACAGAATCCTTAGCCCAGCCTGAAACATCAGCATTGTCGTTGAATGCCGCAAGAATGCTGCTGGCATCTATTTCAAGCTCTTCTCCAAGCTTGGTAGCACCCATGGCTCGCGCTAAAATTGCCATAGCTTCCTGACGGTTGATATTTCCGTCAGGTTTAAATGTTCCGTCATCATAGCCCCTAACCAAACCATAGTGTGATGATGTTGAAATGTATTCACTATACCATTCACCTGCTTTGACATCAAAGAAATTATTTTTATAGCCTTCCCGTCCAAGCCCTAATGCCCCCGCCATAACTGCCGAAAACTCAGCCCTGGTTATATTGCGCTCAGGCTCGAATAAATCATTGCCCACTCCACTGATTATCAATCTTGAGGCCATATCGTTGATATCTTTCTCTGCCCAGTGCCCCTCAATGTCCTTAAAGGTTTTCGGGCCATATATGACCGAGTAGACGCTGTTGGTCAGGCTGTTGATTTTGGCATAATATTTGCCGTCTATCATTATAATGGCTGTAGGCACATGAGAGAAGGTCCCGTCGGAATTCAGAATAACACCTGTCGTAATTTTGGACGGATCGACGCCTTCAGGTATCGCAATCATCCTTTCTACATATGTGCTGAATTTGGAAACCTCCACGGTCTTGCTTCCGCTTGAGCAGGTGATTTCAAATTCAATAGGCTTAACGATAATTTGATAGTTGTTTTTGTTTGCGGTATCTTCGATGATCTTAACAGTATCTGCTGCCGGTTCAGATATTTTTACGCTCACTGCAATATCCTTCAGTTCAACCTGTTTTCCGATCTGCTCCGAAACGGCATCAATATTTATTTGAGATGCCGGCAGCGTATAAGTAACCTGTCCTGTTTTAATTTCCAGAACTGCATCTTTGCTTGCCATGTTCTTGACTGTCTGGCCGCTTAAGGTTCCGATGACAACATCCGCAACGCTCATAACCGGAATGGTTACAACGGCATTGTTGCCTTCCTGCTCCAGTCTTTTTTCCACCTTTTGATCATCCACGACCACTGTTGTTATCGATTTATCGCCTTCCTGGGTGG
>JAAZFJ010000390.1 GCA_012511795.1 Syntrophomonadaceae bacterium | reverse complement strand
TAATACAACCGCAAGAATAAATGCAATGATTGCACCTTGAAAGCCGGTAAAAATACCAATAACCAGAGCTATTTTTATATCACCTCCGCCCATTGCTCCCCGGTAGCAAAAAGCAGCCAGAAGCAATGCTCCGGCAAAAAATATCCCTCCTGCTATTGAAGAATAAATGCCTACAGTAACAAATGAAAATAATAATCCCATAACTAACGAAGGATAAGTTATCTTATCAGGGATAATACCCCAATTGATGTCAATAACCGCTGCACTAACTATTACAATAGCCAATAACCAGCCACTGAGAGTTTTAAAGGTTAAACCCCACTGATAGAATGTGGCAATAAAGATGCCGGCCATCAAGGCTTCCACCACGAGATATTGGAAACCGATGTTCTTTTTACAGTAACGGCATTTACCATATAAATTAATAAAACTAATTATTGGGATCAGATCATAGAAGAGGATTTGATGAGCACAATGAGGGCAAAAACTTTTCGGTAGTATGATTGATAGGTTTCTTGGTATGCGGTAAATAATTGTGTTGGTAAAAGAGCCTATTATAAGACCAAATAAAGTAACAATAAAATATTCATTTGTTAATAACATAATTGTTGAAGGAGCAATACTAATCCAAGTATTTTCCCGGTGTTACTGAAACTGTTCCGTTTGTTCCTAATGTAACCTCATAGCCTGTTTTTTCGTCCTTATTTGCCTCCTCAGGCAGGTTGGCAGGAAGATCCGGATAACTGTGCAGCCAGTTGCTGCTGATATAATCCCCCGTATCAGTTTCCGTACTCGGCCATGTAACAGCAGGACTTGGATTCCCGTAGGTGGCTATTGCTGTTTGTGCTGCAGTCGTCAATGCCTGTACATTGGCATTATGGGCACTGATCGCGGCTTTCTCCACGATGTTTTGATAGATTGGAACAGCTATTACCACCAGAATAGCAATTATCGCTACCACGATGGTTAATTCGATAAGGGTAAATCCCTGCTCTACATTATCTGTTTTTCTTTTTTTAAACATTAATTAGAACCCTCCTTTTTATTAAAAATTGTTTTTCATAAGCCTCCTTTCCCCATTTCTATCCTTAAATGCCCATGGTGGTAACCAGGTTAAATACCGGTAAGTATATTGCTATAATAATAGCCCCAATTACCAGAGCCACTATTATTATAAGCAGCGGCTCTATTACAGACATCAAAGAATCCACAGCATAATTTACTTCTGTTTCATAAAAACTCGCCAAACGTCCCAGCATAGATTCAAGAGTCCCCGTTTCTTCTCCTATAGAAATCATCTGCGTTACCATAGGTTCGAATAATCCCGTTTTATTCAGCGGTCCTGCAATTGAATGTCCTTCTTTTATTCTTTCACTTACCTCTTTGATTGCTGAAGCGATAACTTGATTGCCAACAACTCCTTCCAATACTTGAAAAGCTGCGAGAATTGGAACCCCCGAACTGATTAGCAGACCTAATAATCTGGTGAATCTTGCAACCTCTACTTTTTTTATTACATTTCCAACCCAGGGAAGCTGCAGATATACTCGATCTATGGAAAGCCTGCCTGAACTAGTTTTTCCCCAGGTTACGAAACCGATAATAAGTCCCCCGGTAATAAATAATAATAATGCCAAATTATCTTTGATAAAATTGCCCACCCCCAATAATAAGGCGGTAAAAAAAGGTAATTCAGTCCCCGAGACGGAAAACGATTTCATGAAAGAAGGTAAGATAAAAGCGAGAATAAAAACGATTACTACAATAGCAACAATTGTTATTATAGTAGGATAAACAGATGCCGATTTCACTTTGTTGTTTATTTGGTTTTCTCTTTCAACCTGTTCAGCTATACGCAGCAAAATTGCCGTTAAAGAACCTCCGAGTTCTCCTGCTCGTATCATGCTTATAAATATCGGAGAAAATACTTTATCATGTATAGCCATAGCTTCATGCAAAGATAAACCAGTTTTCAAACTAGCTTCGATCTTGGCTGCAGTTTTTCTTAACTGGATATTGCTGGTTTGTGCCGCTAATACTTCGAAACATTTTATCATCGGCAAACCTGTGCTCAACATAGTGGCTAATTGGCGCATAAATGAAGACAAGTCTCTAATTTTGACTTTATTGCTGCTGGATTTGGCCACAGATTTGAACCAAATGCTGCTATTCAGTTTTTCTTCATGGAGATCCAGGATAAAAAAATGTTTTTGCAATAAATAATTTATGACTGCTTGATGATTTTCCGCTTCCAAATAGCCTTCCATTTTATTACCCAGTTTATCCCGGACCTGGTAAGAATAAAGCAAGAAATCACCTCAGTACCAAGAGTCTTATATCAAGCCTACTTCACCAAGTTTTCTGTTCATTTCCTCTTCGGATATGAAACCTTGTTCATAGAGATCATTGAGGGATGCTTCCAAAGATATCATGCCCGGAACTATTCTGCTTTTTATCGCCATTTCGATTTCACCTAAAGCATTATTTCTAAGCATATTTCTAATGGCGGAACTATTTATCAGGACTTCGTAAGCCAGTACCCGCCCTGAACCCTTTGCTTCAGGGATCAGATGTTGAGAAATTATACCAACTAAACTGTTAGCCATTTGTAATCTGATTTTTTCTCTGCGGTTCGGTTCAAATACATCTACCACTCGTTCAATAGCCTGCAAAGCATTGGTTGCATTAAGCGTACTTATAACCAAATGCCCTGATTCAGCCAGATCAAGGGCGCCTGATATGGTTTCCAGGTCTTTCATTTCCCCCAGCATTACTACATCCGGATTTTGCCAGAAAGCTGCTTCCAGACCCTCAGCAAAGGAAAGACAGTCACTGCCTATCTCCCGCTGGTTGACTATAGATTTATTGTGTCGGTGCAAATACTCAATGGGGTCTTCCAGAGTAAGTATACTGCCGGATTTATGCTGATTTATGTAGTTTATCATAGCTGCTAAAGTAGTAGTGGTTCCGTTGCCTATTGATCCCGTAACCAATAGCAGGCCACTGGGCCTCATGACTAACTCCTTGGTCACAGAGGGCAAGCCTGATGTATCCAAATCAGGCAAAGTCAGTGGAATCAATTTAACTACAATTGCCCAGGAACCGCGCTGTTTATAAATGTTTACTCTGACTCTTCCCAGACGGGGCATAGTTATGGAAAAGTCTGTCTGACCGGTATTATCCAACTGTTGCTGGGCTTTCTCATTGGGTATCATCTCCCGGCCTAGTTCCATGGTATCTTCCATGGTTAAACGGGGTTCCTCCGGTACGGTAATCAGAATCCCATTTACCCTGTAAGTTGGCTGTCTTGATACAGTCAAATGCACATCAGATGCATTAAGCTCCAATGCTTGCTGTAGAATTTGATCCAATCTTAACCAGTTCATCTTTACCCTCCTAGATATATTACTTTTAACAATTCTTCCAATGATGTAATACCTGCTTGAGCTTTTCTTAAACCGTCTGTTTTGATGGTTAGCATGCCTGATTTTAAAGCTGTTGATTCCAACAGATCTTCAGAAGTTTGACCCTTATTTATGACCTGGCGCATTATTGGTCCAATCTCCAATACTTCGTGCAAAGCTATTCTGCCGGCATAACCTGTATGACGGCACATATTACATCCTTTTGCCTTGTAGAATTTTAATTCTTGAGCAGTCAAACCTAGTTTTAGAGCTGTTTCCTTGTCCAATAAGTAACTCTGCCGGCAGTTGGGACAAAGCCTGCGAACCAGGCGCTGGGATACTATACCGATAATAGCTGAAGTCAGGAGATAACTTTCAAT
>JAAZFJ010000389.1 GCA_012511795.1 Syntrophomonadaceae bacterium | reverse complement strand
AGCTTCTTCGATCTCAAGTCTGGACAGGAAGGCATTGAATAAGTTCATTAAATTATAGAAGTAGCTGTCAGTCCAGTTAATAATTTGCTCTTCAACCGGCTTGCCATCAACTACATCGAACTTGCTCAGGTTATACAAATGCTTTTGCCTCCTTTTCCATCATTTTAAATATTTCAATACCAAACCTTATTATATATTTTTCCTTTTGTTTTTGCATCCTTTCCACACAATTTGCTGATTTCTTTTACAAAATCCAAGCGGCTTCATCCCAATAATTCAGTCTGAAGCCGTTTAATCTTAAGGTTATTTGTTTGCCAAATGGCGGGAATAATCATATTCCAAGTTTTATCCACCGCTTATTTCCCATAAGGCGAATCTTTTGCAGCGTTATTAATCCGCGCTTCGGAAGGTTTTAAAAGCATTGTTTAGTCTATTGTTTTTCTCCGCATTCGGGACAAAACTTGCTGCCGGGTTTAAGCTGTGCTCCACAGCTGATACAAAAGGCTTTAGTCTTAAGCTGTGCTCCACATTCGGGACAGAACTTGGCATTTTCCGCCAATGGTGCTTCACACTCAGGACAAGTTGCCCTTATGGTCTCCCGCCAGTTTTCCTTGGCCAGCTTTTTATCCTCTTCAGCCATGGCCGCATGGGCCCATATTTCCTCTACCGACTTGCTGGCCTGGGCGGCTGACATTTCCACCCCTAGATCCGGCGCACATTCTTTGCATAAACCTTTGCTGTTATTCCAGCAGCTCTTGCGGCAAACCCATGAAGAACAGCGGGGACACTGGATGAAGTCCGGTTTTAGCTCCTGCATGGCTTCGGTAAATGCTTCATCATGAGCTTTTTCCCAGGCTGCGGAGCGCACCCTTTCACTGATATTTGCTGCATTATTGAAAAAACCGCCCAAGAGGCTGCCGGCTGACTCCAGGACTCCGGTTACCGTCCCGGCCACTGAAGGCTTGAAGCGAGTCCTGTAACCGCTTCCGCAGCGATCGCAATAAAACTCAAACTGAAACCCTTTATTGGTACACAGATCACTATAATTTCTGGTAAACTCAATTCTCTCTGCCATAAGCTGCCTCCCCTGTTTATTATGCCTAATATTTATTAAATTTTAACAGAATCCCCTTTTTTATAACAGATTAAAAAGTCTGACTGTTGGGGAAAAATATAAGGGAAAATGCATAATATGAGATTTGCAAATAAAAAACTCAGAGGTTGCAGTTTTTATGAATTTCATTTCAGCTATAAAAAATATCTTAATTTATCAAGAGCCTCAGGATATTGAACCTTTTGAACTGCTGGAAGATGAGCAGGAAGACAGGGGAAAAGCAACGTCCGGAGAAAATAATGACAAGGCCCCGGGCTCTGGAAAAGGCGATGAGAATGATGATGAAAAAATTGATGAAACTCCTGCTGCAGCCGGACTAACCAAGCCGCCCAAAAGAACATTAAGTCTGGGGGAGAAAAGCAAAAGAGCAAAAAAGTCAGGCAATAATAATGACCCTGACAGCAGCCAGAAGCAAAGCAAACTGGTTTCCAGAGAACTTAAGAAAAACCTGGAAATAATCAAGCAGGAATTTAATTTCCCCCTCAATCAGGACTTTGTCATCAGGGAATTCAAAGTATTGCAGCAAACCTATGCTTTTATCGCCTATATTGACGGTATGGCAGATAAAACCACCATAAATGATTACATCCTGCGGCAGCTAATGACGGAGCAAAGAAACGACGCTATCAAGGAAATAAGCATTGATTATATCAGCAATAATCTTCTTACTGTAAATCAGCTCACCAAAGAAAGTGAATACAATCAGATTATCAGACAGGTTTTAAACGGCCTAACCGTGCTATTTGTGGATGGAAATGAAGAATGTATTGTTATTGAAAGCCGCGGTTATGAGAAACGGAATATCAGCACTACCATGACAGAGGATGTTATCAGAGGCTCTCAGGAAGCATTTGTTGAGAACCTGCGCACCAATTTAACTCAGGTGCGCAGAATTGTCAGGAATAAAAACCTGGTTACTGAAATGCTGCCTTTGGGTAAGGCTGATAATCAGCTCTGTGCCGTTTTGTATATTGAAGGCATAACCAATCCACAAATTGTTCAGGAAGTAAAAAGAAGAATCAAGAGCCTGGACATTGATTTCATACTGGGAAACGGCGCGCTGGAACAACTTATTGAAGATCACCCCTATGCCCTTTTTCCCCAGATTTTAAACACTGAGCGGCCTGACCGGACAGCTTCTTTTTTAATGGATGGTAAAGTCGCACTTATCTGCGACGGCTCACCTCTGGCAAGCATTGTGCCGATAACTT
>JAAZFJ010000388.1 GCA_012511795.1 Syntrophomonadaceae bacterium | reverse complement strand
CTACCCGAACACTACGGTTTCCTTAACAGAAAAAGGCAGAAATGCGTTTGAAGAATACGTAAAAAACCTTCAGAAATACATCCATCCCCAAAAATAAACAACAAAAAAGCCTCCGGTGCAGACAGCAAAAGGGAAATCTCGGCAAAAGGCTCGGCTTTTTAAAGTCCCGACATTCATTCTAAAATCGCATATTGCACATCACATTTAACAATATTATAATATGCAGAATACGACCACAGGTTTCAAACGGTATTTATACAACGAGATCATGTGGGATAATCGTATGATTGGCATAATCGGCGCTCGTGGTGTTGGCAAAACCACAATGGTCCTGCAATACATCAAGGAAAACCTGGATCATAAAAAAGCGTTATATGTATCGGCAGATGATATGTACTTTAGTGAAAACAGACTCGTGGATCTGGCCGATGAATTCTATAAATCTGCGGGAGAATATTTGTTTATCGATGAGATTCATAAATACGCCGACTGGTCCCGGGAATTAAAAAACATTTACGATTCATTCCCGTCCTTGAAAATTGTGTTCACAGGCTCTTCCGTGCTTGATATTCTAAAAGGCTCGGCAGATCTAAGCCGTCGTGCCATTGTATACAAATTGTACGGGCTTTCTTTCCGGGAATATTTACAATTATTTCACAACTACCAAACGGAAGTATATTCGTTAAAACAAATAACCAATAACGAAGTTAAAATCAACGACATAATCCACCCCTTACCTTTATTTGATGATTACCTGAAACGCGGCTACTATCCTTTCGGTCTTGAGAATGATATGAACATACGTTTAGGTCAGATTATTGTACATACATTGGAAACTGATATTCCTCAATATGCCAACCTAAACGTTGGAACAAGCCGTAAGTTGAAGAAATTGCTATCCATTATCGCAGAAAGTGTCCCTTTTAAACCAAATTTTTCCAAAATATCAGAAATGATTGGCGTCAGCAGAAATTCCTTAGATGATTACTTTTCATATATGGATAAAGCCGGACTAATTAGCCGGTTACGCAATGAAACAAGCGGCATTCGCGGATTGGGTAAAGTAGATAAAATATATTTGGACAATACAAACATCATTTATAACCTTGCCGGAGAAAAATCAAATGCTGGTAATATGCGGGAAACCTTCTTCCTCAATCAAATGCGGGTAAGAAACGAGGTTATATCATCAAAAAAAGCCGATTTTTCCATAGATGGATCTACATTTGAAATCGGAGGAAAAAACAAACAGCAAAAACAAATTGAAAAAGTCCGAAAATCTTATGTAGTCAAAGACAACATTGAATTTGGATACCAGAATGTAATACCCCTTTGGGCTTTCGGATTCAATTACTAATACGGGCGAAAGCAGACAGGCAGATCATCAAAGCATCATTAAAGATTTGACAATTACATTTGAGAGTTTAACTGTGGCCCAATCTTTTGTTGAACTAATACCAGCCCCTGCGCACAATTAATCCTTCAGGCAACGGACAGAAAAGCCATTCCTCTTAGGGAGAATTGGTCTTTTTACATCGCCATGATGAGCTTGGATGCTCAGGAACATTGCGTCAAATAATCCTTGCTTGGTGGACATCCACCAATTACCATTAACAAACATGTTGATAAAATCCCCATCCATTCCACGAGCCCCGCCTGGAAGGGCCGTAAATCCGGTTGAGTTGCTTGCTTGTTCATTTGGTTGACTCCAATGTTCAGTCCCTGCTTCTTTCAAACGACCTCCTGCTTTCAATATTCCACCAGCAAACTCAAATAATTCGTACCATTCATCTTCATTGGGTAAATGCCAGCCATCGGGGCATGCCGACATGGCTGCAGTCCAGTTATACAAAACCCCGTAGGTAATGAAATTTTCTGTCTCCCTTGCAACAGCCACATCTGTACCATAATATCCATAAACATAAAAATACGCTTCATTTGCCGATTCTAAAGCCGGAGGACTAACTTCAGGTAAAAAAGCCAGGTTTTCTGCCATCCACACCTGTTTTCCCAGGAGAATCGTTTTGTAGACTTTCCCATCCCGGCTGTCTTTAAAGGTGTTAGGGGCTTCATCTTTGTTTGTTACAAAAGATTTTTGCTCTCCATAAGCCGTCCCTTCCGAATTCGTTGCATACGCCCTCACATAATATGTGGTATTGGGTGTAAGCTCAGTAAGGTTGCCTGCAAAGAGACCGGCACCTGTACCGTCTGATGTTTTTGAATCTTCCGTGGAGGGATTTTCGTTAGTGTTCCAGCATATTCCCCTGGACGTAACTTCGGCACCTCCGTCCCATGTCACATTACCGGAGCAGGTGGCTGTTGTTGCCGTTATGTTTGTAATATCTCCTGTAGTAACCGTAGGCAAAGTCTTTTCCTTCAGGGTCGTGAATGTTTTCTGTTCTCCATAAGTTGTTCCAATTTTGTTAACCGCATACGTCCTGACATAATATTTGGTATTTGGTATAAGTTCTATCAGATTGCACGAAAATTCCCCTACACCTGTTCCAGCAATGGTTTTTGAACCATCCTTAACAGGATTTTCCTTCGTATCCCAACAGATTCCCCTCTCAGTAACTGTAGCACCCCCATCCGATGTAACATTGCCGGTGCAAATGGCTGTTGTTGCTGTGATATGTGTTATATCGCCCGTAGTAACTTCAGGCATAGTCTGATCCTGCAAGGTAGTGAAAGTCTTTTGGGCTCCATAAGCTGTTCCTTTTGCATTAATGGCATAGGCCTTCACAAAATATTTTGTATCGGGGGTCAGGTTTGAAAGGTTCCCTGTAAAGGATCCAATGCCCGTGCCATCTGATGTTTTTGAGCAGGCAGTGGTAGGATTTTCTGTTGTGCTCCAGCAGACTCCCCGCGTTGTTACAGTTGCGCCCCCGTCCGATGTTACCTTGCCCTGGCAAGACGCCGTAGTTGTAGTAATACCAGTAATTTCATTGGTAGTAAGTATGGGAAGTGTCTGTTCCTCTTCTGGTGGTTCCTGAGTACAAGTTGTTAAGAAAAAAGATAAAACAAACATCACCAGAAAGGTGACTTTGTTTTTAAATATCCTTTTCATAGCAGAAAATTTTGCCTTTTAAAAATTTACGGAGCTTAAGTGAATGAATATTAGACCCCTAAAAGTAAGTATAAAAAATGGAATATTCAAAATCGTACGCTTTGATTTTGATAACGTGACATACTGAAATAATAACTTGCAGGGACAAATAGCAAACGGAAAATCTCGGCGTTCCCCCCTATTTCCCGTTGCT
>JAAZFJ010000387.1 GCA_012511795.1 Syntrophomonadaceae bacterium | reverse complement strand
TTCTGTAAAAATGATAATAAATCCTTGGCATTTAAAAAATCCATATTATCACCTGAACCTTCTCATTATTTTTTAAGCACTGACCTCTTCTATCTTCTTTTCAATTTCTACTCCAGAGAAACCCCTTAATCTCTCAAGTTTTAACCATGCTTTCAAAACACCATTAATTATGGCTTCCGGCCTTATTGGGCAACCAGGAACATATACATCGACAGGTATATGTTTATCAACAGGTCCGACTAAGTTGTAAGAATCATAAAACACGCCACCACTTGAACCACAGGTACCTACCACAATAACCGCTTTGGGGTCAGGCGTCTGTTCATATACCAATTTTAACCTCGGTAACATCTTTCTGTTAACAGGTCCGGTTACCAATAGCACATCTGCATGTTTGGGACTTCCTACCAATTTTATTCCGAATCTTTCTACATCATACCTCGGTGTTAATAAGGCGACAATTTCAATATCACAACCATTGCAAGAACCGGTATTTAAATGGAATACCCATAAAGAACGATCCAAATACTTATCTAATTTCATGGTATTAATTCACTCCAACTATAATAAAAATAATTGCCATCATTAAAACTATCCAACCGCTATAATCGTTAATATTCCCTGTATGAAGTTTTACCAGCGGTTCATAATATTTTTTTAACGCTTCAGTAAATCCCCAGTAAATGTGGCTTGCTCCAACATGAGAATCTTCTTTACTTACTTCTGGATTTCCAGAAAGAAAAGGTTTGGTCTGATCAGTACCTTTTTTGTATCTGTCTTCCCCTTTATTTCTAATCCATAAAACTCCAAATCCGATTATTACTGTAATAATAACCCATAATATCGCATTCCAGTGCCCACTTCCTGTTTCTAATAAACCAATATGCATAATTAAATTCCTCCCAGTATTGTTGCAGTATAGTGTGCCTGATTAATCAATGCTATTACTGCAGGATGTACTATATATTTAACAATTATATCGGGAAATAATCCAAAAAATACAATGATACATGCTAAAGTAGCCATTGCCAGTACCATACTTTTGGGCACTTCCTGAACTGATTTATAAACTTCTAACTGTGGACCTAAAAAAGCACTATGAAAGACCTTCACAAAAGAAGCTAAGGTTAAAATACTTACCAGCATGGCTATTATGGATAATAAGGGATTAAATTGATATACTGATTCATAGATAATTAATTTGGATGCAAAGCCGTTGAAGGGCGGAATTCCGGCAATAGCAGCTGCACCAATAATAAAAAAGATAGCAGTATAAAACATATTATGAGCTAAACCACCCATCTTGTTCAGATCCCTTGTACCAGTTCTATAGAATAAGGAGCCTGCTGTTAAAAATAGTAAACCTTTGTACATAGCATGGTTCATGATATGAAAGATTCCACCTTCCATTGCCTTTATCCCAAAACTCTCCAAAGCTGCCGGGTTTGTCAAAACTGCCAGCCCTACTCCTACTCCTAAAAGCATATAACCGGTCTGTGATATGGCGTGATATGCCATTAAACGTTTAATATCTGTCTGTATAATAGCCATAGTAACGCCTATAAACATGGAGAGCACACCCAAAATGATAATGATCCAGCCTACTGCTACCGTATTCAAAGTCACATTATAAAGAGAAAAGATTATTCTAAAAAGTGCATAGAGACTGGCTTGGCTGGCAGCGACCAGAATCATAGTGATTGCAGCCGGTGCTTCCGAATAGGCATCAGGTGTCCACATATGCATGGGGACAGAGCCGGCTTTCATGGATAAAACAGTTACTAAAAGTATTAAGGCTATTTTATCGAGCTGAGTAAATTGCATAGCACGGGCAATAGTAGCTATATTCAACGCATTATATTGCCCGTAGAATAGCCCTATGGCAAATAATACCATCAAGGCTGATATAGAACTAACCACCATATATTTTAATCCTGCTTCTGCTGGTTCACCAGAAATGGTACTGTGAAAGGCAATCAATGCTACAGAGGAGATAGATGCTATTTCAAAAAAAACAAAAAAATTAAAGATATCCCCCGTTAATTCCATACCAAACATGCTGGTAGCTAACAAAAGCAGCAGGGTACAATATTTATCAAGCCCTGTATGCTGCTCCATATAGGAACTTGAATTGACGGCAGCTAAAAAAGCCACCACTGCTGTTATTAAACCCATGAATATTCCCATTGCATCTATTTGAAAGATTATTCTAATGGGCATAGTATAACCAAACGGTAATATTAAACCGGTTTCAGTGGCACCAAAAACGTAGACTATAGGGCCATTGGTTAGAACCTGTCTGGCTACAAAAATAGTTAACAATAGAGTCAATCCTAAAACAAAAGTTGCTAACCAACTGATTGTCTTACGATTAAAACGACCCAGGATAGGGGTAATAAAAGCTGCTAACAGAGGCAGGGCTATTATTAAAGCAGGCGCATGCAACAAAATGCTGCTCATCCTCTCAACCTCCTTATTTCATCTGTATTTATAGTACCATATTTTTGATTGATAACCATAACTAAGGAAAGAATCAGAGCGGTAGTAGCCACACCTATGACAATACTGGTCAGGCACAGGGCTTGGGGAGTAGGTAAAACCATTTTGACTCCTCCAGGTGCCTGTGTATAGATAGGTGCCACTGCTCCTTTTCTGAATCCCAGAGCAATTAAAAATAGATTGACACCACTTTCAATTATGGTTAAACCTATAGCAATTTTGATTAAATTTTTCTTAAAAAGAAGGG
>JAAZFJ010000386.1 GCA_012511795.1 Syntrophomonadaceae bacterium | reverse complement strand
TGCCGGGGCTGATGTAAGCAAAGCTATGCTGGCTGAACAGATGTATCTGGATATCAGAGTCAAATTGAATGAAGCCTTTAAACAAAATTGGGAAAATGCCGATTATGATAAAATTATCGAATATCTACAAAACATTCAGGAAAGGTTATAGAAAAGATAATAAAAATATTTTACCGGGAAGAAATTCCCGGTAAATTTTTTTATTCTAATACGCTTAATTTTGTTTTAATTATTCATAATAGGTATGATTTCCATTTGATAGCTTTCTTTTTATCAACTTGTAGTTTTCGGTTTTTAAGTGCTATAATTCATTTACTTCTTCATATTGGAGGCCTTTTTTTATGCATCATTATTCCGCTTCACTTGAGATTATTCGTTGGGGAAATGCTGATGTTCCGGGGGCTATTTTTTGGTATGCCAATGAATTGGATTTATCCATGGAAGATATTGGCGTGCTGTCCACTATTTTTTATGCCTTTCAAAAAAGTAAACCTCTTTATCAAATAGGCTTAAAAACTGGACAAGTTATGCAGGTTTGTCCATTAATCAGCAAAAACAAATTTTCCCGCAATATCAGCCGTCTGGAAAAACTAGGCATAATCAGTATTACAGAAAAAAACAAAAGCTTTAATGACCGGGAAATTCATCTGGAACCATTAATGGAGAAATTGACCAGCTTAGTGGCCAGAGATCATTATCAACTAAGTGATAGCAATTTTATGGTTGTGGAAAACGCCAGCAATAGTGAAATACTAAATTCGCGTATCGAACAGCTTGAAATGCAGTTGGAAGAAGAACGCCGCAAAACCATTAATTTTGATTTCAGCACCGGCACAAATAAGAATTATAAAAAAGTGGCTGATTTTATTTCCAAAAAAACCGGCAATTTAATGAGTATCAAAATGTCAACCGAACTTAAAAGATGGCTGGAGGAAATGAAATATACGCCGGAGTTTTTGCTTTGTATACTGGAAATGTGCTTTGAAAGGAATATATACAATCCCCGTGATATATCCAAAATTGCAAAAGATCTGAATGAATACTCTATAAATACCGTTGAAGGCCTGGAACTGTATTTTAAAAATTATGTTGACACTAACCTTAACTCCAATAAAATTACCAGTCAGTTCGACCCGGAAGCCATTGAATTCGGTAATTTTACCGGAATCGACATGAGTGCCGAAGCCAGAAAAGCGGTTTACTATAAATGGCGTTATGACTGGGGGTTTTCTCATTCTATGGTCATGAAGGCTGGCGAGATAATGTGTCAGCGCACCAAAAATGGAGGACTGGAGTATGTGGATAGCGTACTGGCTAATTGGAAAGCGAAAAACATCCGTCAGGTGGAAGAAGCGCAAAAAGAAATTCTGGAATTTAAAAATAAGAATAAAAAAAGTGATTTTAACACTGTGAATTATAAAAAACCGGTGTCAACTATGTCAGATTATGAAATTTTTGTTGCTCCGGTTATAGATGATGCAAATAGCAAATAGATCGGATAGAACCGGTTGGTTAAGGCGGGATCGATAGTGAACAGTATTTTAAAAGAGCAATTGGATCAAAACCGGTTGTTTGACCTGGAAAGTGAAAGACGTGTTTTATCTTCCATGCTGCATTCTGAAGAAGCCTGTATCGAAGCTTATAGTTCGTTAATGGCTGATAATTTTTATTCGCCGAAACACGGCACCATCTTTCAACTGATCGGCAGTTTATATGAAAGAGAGATACGTCCAACGTATGTTGAATTATTAAAAGAAGGACACAGTTTAGGTGTTTTTACCAATCCTCGTGATTTGGAAGAAATCAAATACATAGCTGAACATTATATAGATGACGAAAACATCAAATACTGGATAAGAAGAGTAAAGGATAAAACCAGACTAAGAAAATATGAAAGTTTCCTGCGCAAAAGCTATCAGGTATTGATTGACAACCCGGAAATAGAAGTTGAACAGACACTGATGGAAGCAGAAGAGGAACTGACTAACCTGACTGCTCTGGAAATAGACGATAAAATAGATACACCTGAAGAAATGGCCCAATTAGGCTACGATGAAGTAGAAAGAAGATTTATAAGGTATAAGGAAATACAGGAATTACATAAGGGAGTGCTGCCCTTAGACGGTCTCCCAACCGGATTTGATAATTTAAACCATATTACCCTGGGGTATAAACCGGGAGACCTGATTATCCTAGGAGCTCAGACCGGTCATGGAAAAACAGCTTTTGCTCTGCATACTGCTAAAGAGATTGCAGTGAATAACCAGCGCAATGTGTTATATTTGAATACTGAAATGAGCCGGCAGCAGATCGCCTTAAGGTGGGGATCTATTTTATCAGCGGTTGAACATGACCGAATCCGCAGCGGCAGTATAAATGAAACTGAATTATCCATCATTCTGGAAGGGTACTCCCGTCTGAGACAAAGCGGATTTTACTCTTATCCCTGTCCCAACCTGACTCCTGAAAAAACCATTTCCGTGGCCCGTAAATTCAGAGCTCAGAAGAATATCGATTTAATGATCATAGACTATATCGGGCGTATGGATAAAATGGACCCGAAGCTCCAGGAGTGGCAGATTTTAGAACAGATTGTAAAGACCCAGAAGATGTTGGCGCAAAACCTGGGCATCGCTGTAATGTGCCTGGTACAGTTAAATCCTGATGGCACTCTGCAGGGAGCAAAACGTATGAAAAATGAATGTGACCTTATGCTTAAGCTGGCGCCGATCTCCAAGGAAGAATTGGACGAAAGCGAAGATTTGAAAAAATATGTAGAACCCAATTACTATATAGCTATTGAAAAGAACCGTGATGGCCGCAGCGGAATTCGCATACCTATCAAATTTGATCTGCAGAAGCAAACCATGAAGGACGCGGAAAGGATAAGATAAATGGT
>JAAZFJ010000385.1 GCA_012511795.1 Syntrophomonadaceae bacterium | reverse complement strand
TACCTGGCTAACGGTAAAGCCCTGAGCATGGGAGAAACTGAAGGAATTGTAAAAGTAGTTGCAGATGGGGAAACTTCTAAATTATTAGGTATGCATATTCTTGGAGCACATGCTAATGACCTGATTGCTGAAGGAGCACTTGCTTTGTCAAAAAATATGACTTCTACTGAAATTGCTCATACTATACATGCTCATCCTACTCTATCTGAGGCTATTGCAGAAGCAGCAGAAGGTATAACTGGAAACCCTGTACATATTTTTCGAGGGAAAGTATAAAATAATTATAAAATATGGGATAGCAACTAAAATCGTCTCTTTAGTATATTGATTTGTAATTCTGAAAGATGTGTATACTGTCCGACTTAGTATTGTAATCTTATCTTATAATATATTTAAGACTCCGTCCGTGTGTGACAAAATCCAATCACTGATATATTTTAACACTTCTGACGAGATGGTCTCCTCAATCCTGGCATATTCATCAGGTGAACCTGTTTCAGCTGTTTGAAAAAAATGGTTAAGGCCGGGAAACTCTTTAATAACAAAATCCTTGTTACCACCTTTTAGCAATGCCTCTTCAATTGCGCTAAGGTTTTCGGATGGAGGCACCTGTAAATCTTTTTCTCCATTTATAGCCAGCACCGGACACTTGACCCTACTTAAAGCTGGTGTGGGGTCATAGATAAGGAAATACCGAAACCAGGGAGATAAAAGGCTCTGCATCTGTATATTTATATATGCTTCTATGTCTGCCAATCTTATCCTTTTCTTCATTATTTAATTCGCAAATATGCTCTACAAGTATTTGATAGAGTTGTCCTGCCACTGTCTCTTGTTTTTCATATTCTTTAATAAGCGTGTAAATTTTTTCATTAAAACAGGGATTGCAAACCATCTCTTCTTCACTTATTCCTGCCGCCTTAGAAACAAGAGCACCTTGTAAATACAAAATCTCTTCCCCTCTTAATCCTGGCCCAGCCATCAAAACTATAAAGCCTACATCTGGCGAATGTGCAGCAACCATGGGAGCAATCAAGCCTCCTTCTCTGTGGCCAATTAATCCAGTTTGCTTTGTATTGATTTCTTCCCTGTTTTTCAGATAGGCAATTCCGGCTAAAACATCTGTAGCAAAATCCTCACTGGTAGCCAAATCGAAGTTTCCTTTTGATCCTCCTATACCTCTGTCATCAAATCTAAGAACAGCAATCCCCTGGCAGGTTAAATAATCTGCCATTACCAGAAAAGGACAATGGCCGACAATTGCTTCATCCCTATCCTGGGGACCAGAACCACTGATTAATATCACTGCTGGAAATAGTCCTTCCCCATCTGGTAATGTTAGGGTTCCAGCCAGGGTTATTCCTGCAGCTTTATTTTCATATTTGACTTCTTCTTCATTATAAATAAGGATAAGGCTTTTCAGGTTCCTGGGATCTTCTTATATCTATCGATTTGTCTATGGGGTAGAGTGAGAGGTTAAAAGAAGTGCCCAATTGCTGCCAGGCTCCTTCAATCAGGGTGAAATCTTCATTAACTTTGCCCTGGAAAGAACCACCTATTGATTGGATTTGTAGGCTTAAATTATTTTCTTTTAAATTAACTATCTCCCTTATTATTTCACTACATCACACTATCTTTTTCTGGAGAGCATAATTACATAGTCTGATAATGGCTTCCCCTGAAAAATTAAATATGTCAGCTGTCTTATAC
>JAAZFJ010000052.1 GCA_012511795.1 Syntrophomonadaceae bacterium | reverse complement strand
GGCAGTAAAGTAAAGACTGCGGCAGATTTTTCCGGAAGTTCCCGTAAGGCTGGCTCAGCTTTAGTTGCGGGAACTATAATGGGGACTCTGGTAGGCGGAGCCTCTACTGTAGGTACAGCACAGTTAGCATTTGAATACGGGTTATGCGCCTGGTGGTTTACGCTGGGTGCCGGAATTGGCTGCCTTATTTTAGGTCTGGCAATGCTAAAACCTCTTTATAACAGCAATCAGGAGACCATCCCCCAATTCCTGGTTCAGGCTTATGGCCCTTCAATTGGGCCAATCAGCAGCACTTTTACTTCCATAGGTATGTTCCTGAATCTAATTGGTCAGGGTATTGCAGCAGCAGCCTTGTTGACTACTGTATCCGGTATTAATACCAATACTGCTGTAATCATTGGTATCATTCTGGTAATGGGATATGTTCTGGCTGGAGGCGTGCAGGGTACAGGAATGGTGGGAGTGGTAAAACTGCTGCTTTTATATGCAGCTACCATTATTACCGGCGGACTTGCGTTTTATATGTTTAATGGAACAAGCGGAATATCCGCTGCTTTCCCGGTTAAATTCCCCTGGTTTTCGCTGCTGGGGCGTGGAGCTTCTACCGACTTGGCAGCAGGGTTCTCGCTAATTATCGGAGTGCTGTCTACGCAAACTTATATCCAAGCTGTTTTATCAGGTAAAAATGTGGCTGCCTCACGCAAAGGAGCGTTACTTTCAGCTTTACTCATACCTCCCATTGGGATTGGAGGTATTCTGGCAGGCCTTTACATGAGGGCTAATATTGCTAGTTTTCCGGGTTTAGAATCCAGTGCTGTTTTGCCAGTATTTATTCTGCATTACTTACCACCAGTAGCGGCAGGAATTATTATTGCTACGCTGCTAATTGCTGTTATTGGGACTTGGGCAGGCTTATCCCTGGGGATATCAACCTTATTGACCCGGGATATCTATAAGCGATTTATTAATAAAAAAGCCGACAGCAAGAGGACGCTTTTGGTACAAAGAGGAATGATCATCGTGCTTTGCTTACTGGCTTATTATTCTGTTACCAGCAGTACCGGCAGTCTGATACTGAACTTTAGTTTCCTGTCTATGGGATTAAGGGGTTGTTCTGTAATATTTCCCTTACTGGGGGCTATCTTTTTTAAAAGATATGTTTCACCAGTTGCCGGAATTGCCTCTGCTATTTTAGGTCCATTAACAGTCTTTATCTGGCACTTTATTTACCCGGAAGGGATAGACCCACTATTTCCTGGACTTATAGTCAGTTTTTTAGCCTTGGTTGTTTTTAGTGTTATCACCAGAACCAGAGCTGATATAAGATAATGCAATCAAGCTAAGCTGTAATAGAAGATGACCAATGGATTGGAGTGAGAAGGTTGAAATCTAACAATAAAGTAATGAATATGAAAGAAGCAGTCAGCACATTTGTGCATGATGGAGACTGTATTGCTTTAGGAGGCTTTGTAACCAACCGGAAACCTTATGCAGCCGTCAGGGAGATTATTCGGCAGGGCATAAAAGACTTATATTTAGAAGGCGGGCCTGCTGGAGGAGACGTGGATATGTTGATTGGGGCCGGTTGTGTAAAAGTGTATTTTAATTCTTATTTTGCCAACTCTGGATTTACGGAAGTTTGTAGACGTGCCCGCCATGCTATTGAGCAGGGCACGATCCTTTGGGAAGATTACTCTCTTGATGTCCAGACCCTGCTATATCATGCTGCCGCATTGGGTTTGCCTTATATCGCAGTAAAAAATATGCTGGGTTCCAATATGATCGATAAATGGGGAATAGCCGCTGAAGTATGGGAAAAGGACCCTAAATTAGCCTCCCGGAAGCTTATGGTAACCAGTAATCCATTTAATCCTGATGAGCAAGTATGTTTATTACCGACCCCTAAAATAGATACCGCCATTATCCATGTTCAAAGAGCCAGTGCTGGCGGTATCTGCAGGATATATGGCAACACTTTTGTGGATGTTGATATTGCTATGGGTGCCACCAATTGCATTGTAACCTGTGAGGAACTGGTAAGTGAAGACGTATTACGCAAGGAGCCATGGTTGAATCAGCTTCCTGAACTGGTTCCAGATGCAATTGTACATGCACCATATGGTGCTCATCCTGCCCAGTGTACGAACCATTATGATTATGATGGGCAGTTTCTTAAGATGTATGATCAGGCCAGCCGCACAGACGAAGAGTTTATAAAATATTTGACTGAATGGATATATGGAACTGAAGATAATGACGCCTATCTCGAAAAATTGGGCGTATCGCGCTTATTTAATCTACGTGTAAAACCTGGATATGGTTATGTCCCGTTATGATAGGAGGTACAGTTATGGCACAATTGACTAATATGCAAATGATGGCAGTAGCTCTTGCACGACAAATTAAAGATGGAATGACATGTATAATAGGTACCGGCCTGCCTCTTTTGGGGGCGACCATTGCCAAATACACAACTGCACCTAATGCGGTACTTATATTTGAAAGCGGCATAATTGACGGGAATCCGCTTGAAATACCAACCAGTGTCAGCGATTTACGGCTCGCACTAGGTGCCTCAGTATTATGGCCTCAATACCGGTATTTGGGATTTCAAAATAATGCTTATAAAAAAGGGAAAATTGACCTGGGATTTTTAGGCGGAGCCCAGATTGATATTTTTGGCAACCTTAACTCTACCTCTATAGGGGACTACTGGCATCCGGACAGCAGATTCCCCGGCAGCGGAGGCGCAAACGGCATTGCTACCAATGTAAATACGGTGATTATCATGAAACACGAAAGGCGCCGGTTTTGCGAAAAAGTAGACTATATAACCAGTCCGGGATGGATCGACGGCCCTGATGGGCGTAAGCGTCTAGGTCTGCCGGAAGTGGGCCCGCAAGCCTTGGTGACTGATTTAGGAGTCATGGGTTTTGATAAAGAAACCAAACGGATGTATTTGGCTGAGTATTTTCCGGGGGTTAAAATTGAACAAATTGCTGAAAATACTGGTTTTGAAATGGACTTATCCCGAGCGGTAATAGCGGAACCTCCAAGTGAAGAGATGCTGGATATACTAAAAAAACTCATGTAAGGTAAAAAAACTTAAAATTTAAAATTTACGTTGTTAAAAGAATTGCAAAAGGCCAATAATTTTTATCATCGTGATAAAAATTATCAATATAAGAAAGCATATAATTCTCATTACCAGAATGTTAGAGGTAATCTTAATAAAAAAATTAAAGTAAAATAATATTTATATACACTAGTATTTATAACAGGAATTGCATGGGCTTTATTGTTGAATATTGTTCATTGCCAATGGCACAGTATTTGCATATTTAATTAGGAAAGGAATCAAGATTGTTACCACTAATTATTGGAAATGAATTTGGGAGGTTAAAATATGAAACTGCAAACAGTAAAAGTCGAAAATGCAGTTGGTAAAATCCTTTGCCATGATATAACTAAAATTGTGCGGGGAGAATGTAAAGAAGCAGTTTTTAAAAAGGGCCATATTATTCAAAAAGAGGACATTCCCAAGTTTCTAAAAATAGGAAAGGATAATATATATATTTTAGACCTTGATGCAGATGATGTACATGAAGATATTGCCGGTATCAGACTGGGAAATGCAATAACTGGACCTGGTTTAACCTGGCGCGGTCCCAAAGAGAGTAAAGTATCGCTGTTTGCAGAAAGAGATGGTTTATTTAAAATTAATGTTGCTGCCCTGGAGGCAATAAATGAATTGCCAGATGTAATACTATCCACATTACGCAATAATTCCGTAGTTAAAAAAGGTGATTTGCTGGCTGGAACCAAGGTAATTCCCTTAGTAGTTCCAGAACAAACAGTTGCGACAGCTGAAAAAATATGTCAGGATGCAGGATGGATCACTGAAGTTGTGCCATTTAAACAGGTAAAAGTAGGTGTGGTTATTACTGGTAATGAAGTTTACAAACAGCGGATCAGGGATAGTTTTGGACCCGTAATGAAAGAAAAAATGCAAGCTTATGGTCAGGAAATACTGAGAATAGATTATGCACCTGATGACTGTGAGGACATAAGAAATAAAATCAGTAAAATGGCTGATGACGGGGCAGGACTGATTATTGTTACCGGAGGCATGTCAGTGGATCCTGATGATCTTACTCCCACGGCTATAGCTCAAACTGGTGCTGAAGTTGTTAAATATGGAGCCCCGGTACTTCCCGGTGCCATGTTTATGCTGGCTTATTTAAAGGACACTGCTATTATGGGTGTACCCGCCTGCGGTATGTTCTTTAAAACAACCATTGTTGATATACTTTTGCCCAGAGTGCTTGTTGGTGAGAGGTTAACCAGGAAAGATATTACTGGCCTTGGACACGGAGGCCTATGCAGATCCTGCGAAAGCTGCCATTTTCCTAATTGTACATTTGGTGTTGGTGTTTTTTAATGAGTTTAGTGCAGATAGAGGAGGCCAAGAAATATGAAAGAGCTGCAGGAACAAATGGCGGTTATTACGGTTATTAAGCAGGAAAACCTGAATGATGGACTAATTGGTCAAAAGGCAATTTATATTCAGGGCCAAAGTGAAGGCATATCTATTCCCTGGATCAAGGCCAAATTAGAGGAATTAGTACAAATAAGTCTGTCTGCCGGGTCTCTCAAGGTCACCAGTATCATTAATCAGGACAAGCCGGAACAAAAAGTTACTGTTATGATCGAGCCTTGTTTGCTGCCTGAGGAATTGGTTATTCTGGGAGGGGGGCATATTGCAAAACCACTGGCCAAAGTAGCCAAACTATTGGGTTTTAAGGTAGTGGTTCTAGATGACCGGCCTGGTTTTGCTTCAAAGGAACGCTTCCCTGACGCTGATCAGCTTTTTACCATGCCTTTTGACAGGATTCATGAGGTTTTGGAATTAGGGGCCAGAAGCCATGTAGTAATAGTAACTCAAGGTCATAGACACGACTGGGTTTGTATGCAGCAGGTATTGAAATTCCCTTTTGCATATCTGGGCGTAATTGGCAGCAAAAGAAAAATTGCTTTGACTAAAGAAAAAATGATGGCAGAGGGTTTTGATCCAAGTAAAATAAATAATATATATATGCCCATAGGGATTGATATAGGAGCAGAGACTCCTGAGGAAATAGCCATCAGCATAGCTGCAGAATTAATCAAGGTTCGATATGGAGGAAAAGCTGCTTCCTTATCAGGAAACAATAATTTGGCTGCAAAATCTCCTGATCAATCAACTGATGCACAATTTGATCTGATACAAAAAGCAGCTAATTTGGCAAAACATGAAACACCGGCGGCAGTAGCTACAATTTATAGAACAGAAGGTTCTACTCCCCGAAAAGCTGGTTCCCGTATGATTATTAAGGATGATGGAACGATCTACGGGACAATCGGAGGCGGCAAGGGCGAGGCCATGGTATGTGAAGAAGCCAAAAAAATTATAGAAAGTGAACGGCCGGGAATATTCCAAGTTGATATGAATGCCGATATGCTGGATGAATTAGGAATGATTTGCGGCGGAAGTATTACAGTTTTCATTGAACCGGTCAAATCATTTGCCGGTGCTTTTAAAGAAGGCAGGCTCGAATGAAACGTTCCTTTATATTAATGCTGATAGTGCCCTTTTTATGGGCACTTAATTTTGTGTTCGGTAAGGTACTGGTAGATTTATTGCCGCCATTTACCATAGCCGGCGGTAGGTTTACAGTTGCCGGGATCATCTTTGGCCTATGGATCCTGTTAAGGAAAAAAAGGCTGCCGCAAACCGATTTTAAATTCATATTAAATCTCTTTCTGATCGGTCTTACCAGCGTTGTTACTTATAATGGGGTCCTCTATATGGGACTTAAGCATACAACT
This sequence comes from Syntrophomonadaceae bacterium, assembly GCA_012511795.1. Classification (GTDB taxonomy): domain Bacteria; phylum Bacillota; class Syntrophomonadia; order Syntrophomonadales; family Syntrophomonadaceae; genus UBA1368. The sequence continues at coordinate 20,509 of JAAZFJ010000052.1, read as the reverse complement.
GTTGTAAATGGAACCATTGTTAATTCTTTTAACCCGATTGCTATCATGTTCCTAGCGTTTTTGATTCTTAAAGAGAAGGTAACTTGGAAGCAAATTTTAGGGGCAGTTATATCTATTTTTGGAGTGGCGGTCATTGTAAGCGGCGGCAGTTTAAGTGCCTTAACTAAATTTAATATTGGCGATATCATAATTTTCCTGAATACTTTTGTTTGGGCTTTATTTTCAGTATTAGGGAAAAAAGCCATGAAGGTCATGAGCCCTTTGGAGACAATTGCTTTTACCACTTGTATGGGTCTGCCCCTTTTATGGTTGGTGTGTGGCGTAGAGCTGCATTATTCTCCTGTTGAAAGCTTATCTTTGTCAACCGTACTATTAGTCATTTTTTTGGGAGTCTTCGCTTCAGTTCTGGCCTTTGTCTGGTGGTATCAGGGAATAAGGGATTTTGGAGCTTCCGGAGCTGCAGCCTTTTATAATTTAATTCCGCTTTACTCATTAATACTCAGTGCTGTTTTCCTGGGAGAAGATATACATATGTATCACATTTTAGGGTGCTTACTGATTTTAGGCGGGGTATTTATATCTTCTCAGTCGTTGAATAAGCAGCCGGTTTCAGAAGGTTAATCAGCTGATTATTGGCAGTTGTCAAAAGTTTTGTTTGCAAATATAAAATAGATTGGAAGAAAATTTATGACAGAATTACATAATGTATCAAAAGCTGCTATTAAAAAGACTCTTACATATCGATATTATATATTTGTAGTAATCGCGATAGCATATTTTTTAATTTATTTCCACCGCACTTCAACGGCAGTTATGGCGCCGGAATTAGTATCAACTTTTGGCATATCTACAACCACAGTTGGTTTTCTTGGATCACTATATTTTTATGCCTATGCCCTGGGCCAACTGCCGGCTGGTATTCTGGCTGATCGTTGGGGAGCAAGAAAAACCCTGACTTTGTTTGTAACTATAATGGGTCTGGGAGCTATTGTATTTGGGATGGCAGAAAATCTTGATATAGTTCTTATAGGAAGATTTCTGGTGGGGCTGGGAGCGGGATTTGTTTTCGTTCCGATTACACGGCTTTTAGCTGACTGGTTTAGAAGAAATGAGTTTGCTGTCTATGTTGGAATACTTACTGCCACTGGCAATATAGGTTCTCTGGCTTCCTCTGCACCGATGGTAATTCTCATGGCGGTTATTGGTTGGAGAAGTACTATGAGTGCTATTGGAGCAGTATCATTGCTGGCTGCCCTGTTAATATATATAGTTGTCCGCAACAAACCTGGTGAGATCGGTGGAGCAAGTATTGCTGCTATTGAGAATATAGAAGCTGTGAGTGTAACTCCACTGGGAATTATAGAGAGCCTTAAAATACTCCTGCGTAAATATAATTTTTGGACTATTGCTATTATGTTCTTTGTACTCTATGGAACTATAATGGGTTTTCAAGGTTTATGGGGCGGGCCTTTCCTGATAAATGTTTATCACTTGACCAATGAACAGGCTGGGAAACTGCTTATGCTTATTCCCATTGGTATGATCCCAGGCTGCATTATATCTGGAATTCTAGCTGATAAGGTGGTTAAATCAAGGAAAAAAGTATCAGTAGCAGGGTTGTTCTGCTATATACTAACCTGGATCCCTTTAGTAATCTGGACTGATTCCATGTCACTTGGCTTTATAAAAATTTTATTATTTGCTTATGGTTTATTTGGTGGAATCTTTACTTTAATGTCGGCAAATCTGCAGGAAAATCTTGATTTAAGGATGATCGGAACAGGTTTAGGGGTTTTGAATTTTTTTGCTTTCAGTGGTGGTGCTGTTTATCAACAGGTCATGGCGGGTATTATAGACAAGGCACCCGTTTTCAATAACCTTATTGCAGTTTCAGGGTTTAGAAATGCTTATATATTCTGTCTGGTTACTTTGATTCTGGCATTAGTCTTTTATTGCACCCAGAATGATGTTTCTCTGGCTGCTAAAAATAAAGGAATGAACAGGGAAAACGTACGGAAATAGCATTAAAAGCAAAGGATTTATGGTTATGGATCTGTTTTATGCTTTGGATTTAAAAGAAAGAGAAATTATATCCTTTGTAGGAGGGGGAGGAAAAACCACCCTTATGTTTCGCTTGGCTGATGAAATCCCCAACCGGTATCAAACCTTAATAACCACTACTACCAAGATTTTTATTCCTCCGGCAGATAGATATCCCACTTTTACTGCAAACGGAAATAAATTCAATGAAATTGAGTTAAAACAGTTTCTCCAGGCAGGTATTAAGCCAGTGCTGGGCTCAGGGCTATTGCCAGAAAACAAACTTAGCGGGCTTAATCAGGAACAGTTTAAAAATATAGCCCAGTGGCAGGAAATTGAGTATATCCTGGTTGAAGCAGATGGTTCAAAAGGCCGTCCTTTAAAAGGGCATTTATATTTTGAACCGGTCATTCCCCAATGGACAACGATGGTTATAATCGTAATAGGTGCAGATGCATTAGGCAAACCTCTTGATAGTGATTATGTCCATAGGTCTGAAGTAGTGACTGAATTAACCGGGAATAGGCCCGGATCAGTTATTACTCCGGAAATCATATCTAAGTTAATCACTCATTCCCAGGGTATAATGCGTTCAATACCGCCACTGGCTAGGACGACAGTTATAATAAACAAAGTTGATTGCCTGGCATCACTTGATGAGGCTTACCGAACAGCGCAGCTGCTTATCGGCGATTTAATTGAAAAAGTGGTTTTATGTTCCGCCATAAGCAAGCACCCGGTAGTTGATGTAGTTTATAAATAAAACAGAACCTGGACCTTCTGATTTTAATCCTTTCAATACTTGAAACAAGTTTAATTAACGTAAATAATAGATTTTCCCACATCACTGTCATCAATATTGGCTTTGCTAATTCAAGTGTTTATCAAGGATTTAATCAAGGTTTGCTATCTGTATTTCATCTCGCAACTCTATCTTCTATATAAACCCCTGCTTTTAGAATTATAAGAATATTGTGATACATTCTATGTCCCAGGTATTAAAGACATTATTGGGGGGAACTTTACTATATGCTTGCTGTTAAATTCTATTAGTAAGCGAATATGTAACCAAAACACGTATACAATTAATAAAATTTGCGCTTAAAAGATGTTACAAAGCAAGAATTATTAATCTTTGTCGTATATCTTACAAAGAATGCAATGAGCATAATATTTTACAAATGCGAGGTAATAATGAATAGTTTGAAATTAAAATCAAATATTTTAGTGCGATTATTAGTCTTGCTATTTATGGCTTTCTTATTAATAAACGGCAAGCCGGCAATTGCAGCGGACACATCTAAGGTGCAGCATTTACATAACGAGATGATTGCGCGGGGCATATGTTTCCAGAAAAATATATACCAGAATTATCAGGGTATTCCGGGAAAGCATCAAAATGAATATATGATCAAGGCAGATTTAAATGATGAAACGGTACAAATCATTTCCGCCAAAGCTGATGATAAAATATTAAAATTAAGCACAGTTTCCAGCCAGATCGCAAGGGAACAGAGTAAGGGGCAAAATATCGTGGCCGGAATCAACGGAGATATGTTTAATATTTCCCTTGGAACAGAACATTATGGAGCACCTCAGGGGCTGCAGGTAAAAAACGGCGAAATTCTGATGGGCTTCGAGACAATTGGATCCGGACCTCGCTACCCGGTATTTGCTATTGATAAAAACAGAAAACCGATAATAGCTCATCTAGCAATGGAGAACCGGATTTCAGTGGTGGATGCCGATTATGAAAGAATACATGGCAGCCCTAATCCTAATCTGACAACCGTAATTGATACCATTAATCGTAACAATACTCAAGTCATGAATGACAAGATGATTCTTTTTACCCCGCAGCTGGCAGATAACGCCATCGTAGGGTTTACAGACGAACAAGCGGCTAATGGTACTTTGACTGTTTTAAAAATAATAGATGGTGCCAGTGATGGCTCTATCAAGCTGGGAGAGGAATATGAGGCTGAGGTTGTTGCAGTAAAGGATACTTCCGCTGGTGAAAAAAGCATGGTCATACCTGCTGACGGAATGGTGCTGGCCAGCCAGGGACTGAAAGCCACATGGGTAAAAAAACATATAAAAGCAGGAGACCGAATCAGATTTTCATTTAACCTAAAGGATCAAAGCGGGAAGCATTTTGATCTGGAGGAAGCAGTAACGGCCTGGCTTCCTTTAGTGGAAAATGGACAGGCATTGACCAAAGAGCAGATGCTGGAAAAATGCAAAGATGATTGGGATCAGGGCCGAGCTACTATTACTGCTGCAGATAAAGCACGAACTGCAATCGGTTTCACTCAGGACCATAAAGTCATAGCTGTGGTTTTTGACGGGGGCGGCGCGGGCAGTGACAGCTACGGCATGGATCTTCCCGGTATGGCTCTCAGGATGCAGGAACTGGGCGTGGTGAGTGCAGTCAGTCTGGATGGGGGCGGATCGACCCAAATGAATACCCGGTTATTCGGAGAAAAAGAGGTACAGCTGATTAACCAGCCTGCAGATGGCAAGGAACGGCCAGTAAGCAATACCATTCTTTTTGCTTCAAATGCACCTGCAACTAATACTGTTGATAAGCTAAAAGTAAACAAAGACATTATTATATTTAAGAACACCAGTTATGCTTTACAGGTAAGAGGGCAGGATAGCAACAGCAACCCGGTTGATTTAAGTGAAGCTAATATTAAATGGGAACTTAAGCCGGCAGATCACGTATATTCCTGGGCGCCCCATAGTGCTATTGGTCATAATGGCTTATTCACTGCCGGCAGTATACCTGAGATTATAACCGTCTCGGCCAGCCTGGACAATGTGGCCAGCAATGCCTTGGTTAGGGTAGTTGATTCAGTTGATACCCTGACTTTTACCGAAAATGGCATAATAGCGGTACATCCGGGGGTGGCTAAACAATTGAATCTAAACGCCTATACTAAGGATGGACAGATGATTGTGATGAATAATGATGCAGCAACCTGGTCGGTAACGCCTTCATCCATCGCTGCCATTAATAAGCAGGGCCTTTTAACCCCAATAGGCAAAGGCAGTGGCGTGGTAAGGGCGAAAATAGGAGAGAAAGAAGTATTCCTTCATTTCATATCCGGTCTGGAAGCGCAGTTAATTGACAGCTATGAAACAATAGACTCCCCTTCATATTATGTGGATGGATATGTGGGCGGCAGTTGCGAATTGTCTGGAGAACAGGTCAAGGATGGTCAGTATAGTCTTAAAGTAGATTATGATTATGCCAGTTGGGCCAGGGTTTACAATGGCACGATCAATGTAAAGATGAATACAGATACCAAAGCTCCTGGTTATACCAGCAAAATACGGCCTGAAAAAATGGGCGTATGGGTATATGGAGATGGAAAAGCTCCCTGGCTGCGGGCAATTATCAAAGACGGGAACGACAAGGCTCATACCATAAACCTGGCATCCCGCATTGACTGGATTGGCTGGAAGTATGTAAGTGTTGACATACCTGCTGATATTCTTGGGCCGGTAACACTGGATTACTTTTATATGGTTGAAACCGACAAAAGTAAAGACTCCAAAGGAACGGTTTATTTTGACGATGTACGCTTTATCTATCATTAATCACGATGGGTGTAAGCTTTTATAATCATTAGCTTCCATCGTCGTTGGTTTCCAGATCCACATTGGTAAAATCTTTAACAAAGTCTTCAATTACTTCCACTTGCAAGGTTTCTTTCTCATTCATGAATCTAAAGATACCATTGTTAAAGTCTGTGCCGCACTCTTTGAAAAAGATGCCTTCATATACCACGTTTTTTGAGTGCTTAAACACCAGGCGATAATCTTCCCCTTCCTTCACCAGGTAAGCACGCACGCCTTTATCATAATTATTGACCGGATTTTTTAGATAGCGGGCAACTGAAATAATATGGAGATCTACAAAAGGGATCTCACGTAATAAGCAATTAATGATTGATTCCCGGGAAATTTGTTCCCAGCGGCTTTGGGCAGTTTGGCCGATAATTATTTGTGTTATTCCTTTTTGGCGACACACTTCAGCAATGACTTTGTGGACGGGACGTTCTTCATTATCTTTGAGAATAAAGTCCTCGGCATCATTTTCTTCAGCTAAGCGCCGCCATTTGGCAATGTAAGCTGACTTTTCCGCATCCATTTCATCAAAGGGTTTGGAATCAACAGTTAAAATATAAAGTGGGCAGTCAAGCCTCTTAGCAATCTTACAGCCGCGCAGAATCAACCGCTCCCCATTCGGCCCATAATAAACACAAACGAGAATACGTTCATCCATGTGTTTTTTCTCTTTTAACATTTTACCGTCCCCCTTGGCATTGCAGCGTAATTAAACATATGATGAATATAGCTTATCATTAATTATCAGTCAATCTATCTATGATTCAATTTATTAATCGATAATCAGGTGAGTACATAGAATATTGTCAACAATATTCTATGAAGGTAAAGAAGGTGTGCTGGTTCTGCCTTATAATCGGATGCTTATGTCTAAAACAGCTTCAGTCTGAAAATGTTGTTTTTTAGGTATTAGAAGCGGGTTTTATGTTATAATCAACCTGTGATTTAAAAAACAATTGAGCTGCAATAATCGAACAACTCAACTATATAAAACAATATTTGGAACATAATAAGGCCCTAAATTGATAGTAATCTTACGTGGTATTAAAAGCCGTTTCTGTTAAGCCACCAAAATATTTTGGGGCTGCCAGCAAAAAACTGCATCTATGCAGATCAACCTCTTCAATGAAGCTGAGGATAGTGTCAAGCCTAAGATTGAAGAGCCAATCCGGGAAACAATCACTTTTTTCAGCGCAAGAAAGAGCAATCCGCTCAAAGACAAATACGATAAGATTTGCCGGTTAAGCCGCCGCTTATTGGCTTTACGGAAGAGATAAGCCAGCCTTTGCTGCCAGGACAACCGCCCTAGATATGTGGGCTGATCTGGCAGGAGTAAAGATCATTCCGGCTCCCTTAAAGCTAGTTTGGCATGTTTTGTGTACATCTTCTGTTTAATAACTTGATAATAAAGATGGCAATTTCATAGAATACTGTTAACAAAGAAGCAAGGAAAGGAGGAGGAGAGATGTCCTGGTTGCACCTCATAATCGCTCTGCCGTTTTTATGTGCGATTCTGGTTCCATTTCTATATCAGCAATTTAATCCCCGTATTCATACAGGTTGGTTCATTCTTATAGTTCCTCTGATTATTTTTTTGGGCCTGTCCTCTTATATTCCTGCTGTATCTGCTGGAAAAATATTTTATTTGACTCTCCCCTGGATTCCGGCTTATGACATTAATCTCACTGCTTATATTGATGGATTGTCGCTTACCTTTGCGCTGATCATTTCCGGGATAGGCTTTCTGGTCATTTGGTATTCGATTTATTATCTTTCCAGACTCAAGGAAGCCTTACATAATTTCTACATTTACCTGCTTTTATTTATGGGGTCTATGCTTGGTCTGGTCTTTTCTGACAACATCTTTGTTTTATATGTGTTTTGGGAATTAACCAGCATTTCTTCATTTTTATTGATTGCTTACTGGTACGAACGTGAAAAATCCAGATCCGGTGCGCAAAAATCGCTGCTAATAACGGTTTTTGGCGGATTATCGATGCTGGCAGGTTTTATCCTCCTCTCTATGATTACTGACACCTATAGCATTCGCGAAATGATTAGCCAGGCAGCCATCATACAGGCTCATTTATTATTTATTCCGGCCATGATTTTAATTCTACTGGGGGCCTTTACCAAATCAGCCCAGTTTCCCTTCAGTATCTGGCTGCCAGATGCTATGGAGGCACCTACGCCAATCAGTGCTTATCTACATTCAGCCACCATGGTTAAAGCCGGTATTTATATTGTTGCCCGTTGTACTACGATTTTTGGCGGGGACCCTGCATGGTTCTGGCTGGTTACGGGGATTGGTCTGATTACCCTGCTTTATGGTTCCATTAATGCCGTTAGACAGACGGATTTAAAAGCTTTATTGGCTTATTCCACCATTAGCCAGTTGGGTTTGATCATGAGCTTACTGGGCCTTGGATCTGCTGCCTTGTATTTTCAAGTGGGCAGCGCAGGAACATTTTATGCGATAGCTATCTTTGCTGCCATTTTCCATATGGTGAATCATGCAGTTTTCAAAGGCTGTCTGTTTATGGCGGTGGGGATCATTGACCATGAATTGGGAACTCGGGATATTAGAAGATTAGGGGGCTTGATGCACTTTATGCCGGTATCTTTTCTGATGATCCTGGTTGGCAGCTTATCCATGGCTGGACTACCTCCTTTTAACGGCTTCCTAAGTAAGGAATTATTTTTCACATCTTTCTTAAATGCTCTTAAGATGCCATTTTTCAATATGGAAACCTGGGGAATCATACTGTTGATTGCTGCCTGGGTGGCAAGTGTTTTTACATTTGTCTATTGTATGATCATTATTTTTAAAACTTTTCTGGGCAAGAAAAAAGATCATAAATTAAAAAAGAAGGCACATGAAGCACCCGTGGGCATGTTAATACCTCCGCTTATATTGGCGGCTCTGGTCGTCGCCATATTTTTCTGCCCCAATGTCCTGGCACAGCATTTATTACAGCCTGCCTGGGAAGCAGTTTTACCCGCATTGGCTGCCACAGCACCCTTGGTGATAAAAATTAGCCCCTGGCATGGGTTTAATACCGCATTACTGCTGACCATCGGGGTCATAGCGGCAGGAACAGTTTTATATATAACCTATGAAAAATGGCGCAGTGTATATCGCTACTACCCTGAAGCGCTCACTTTAAACAACCTCTATGAATGGATGCTGGAAAAAACGGAAGCCGGTTCCCGGACGATAACCAACTGGTATATGACAGGCCTTGTCCGCGATTATCTGGTCTATATCCTGGGGTTTACTATTTTGCTGGTGGGTGGAACTGCTGTATTCTTTGAAGGACTGGCCTTTGATTCTTCCAGGGATGCAGCAGTAAATGTGTATGAATTAGTATTGCTTATAGGCATGGTGATAGCTGCCCTGACGGTTCTGCTGGCAAAATCAAGATTAACTTCCGTCATCGCCGTGGGGACCTTGGGCTTTATGGTGGTTTTCTTTTTTGTTCTTTTGCGGGCACCTGACTTGGCTCTCACCCAATTAGTGGTGGAGACAGTCACAACGGTATTATTCTTGCTGTGTTTATACCATTTGCCTAAACTGAGAAGAGAAAAAATTCCGCTGCGGTTTAAAGCCGTAAATGGAGTGGTCTCTGTTGCTATTGGCTTAGTTATGACGGCAGTTGCTTTGTCTGCCAATAGTAATCAATTATTTACATCGATTTCCGGCTATTATCTAGACGCGGATAAACTGGCAGGAGCCAAAAATATTGTTAACGCCATTCTGGTAGATTTTCGGGGTTTTGATACTATGTTGGAGATTTTGGTACTGACCATGGCAGGATTTGGTGTATATACGCTGATCAAGCTCCAATTGGCAGTAAGGAGGAAAGAGAATGAAGGAACCAAATGATGTCATATTAAAAACCGCTACGAAAGCAGCAGTTGTAATTATCCTCGCCTTTTCCATCCATCTATTTCTTTCGGGTCATCATAATCCGGGAGGAGGATTTATTGGGGGACTGGCTTTTGTAGCCGCGGTTGTTCTTCTCTACCTCGTCCACGGAATTGAAAAGGTGCAGAAGAATATCCCGGTGGATTTTAAAAAGGTTGCCGGAATCGGGGTGTTGATTTCTGTTTTTACAGGGGTGGGAGGAATGATTAGCGGGAATCCTTTTTTAAATCAGGCTTTTTGGATGGTAGATCTCCCGCTATTCGGGAAAACTGAGATGGCAACGGCGGTTTTATTTGATGTGGGAGTCGCTCTCGCAGTCATTGGAGCATCGTTGACAATTATTATAAGTATAAGTGATGATCGATAATGGAAACATGTATGTCAATCATAATCGGAATATTATTTGCTGTTGGGACTTATCTGATTCTGTCTAAAACTTTGCTGCGGATTATTTTAGGTACTTCCATCATTGGTCATGGCGTGAATTTGCTGCTTTTAACCATGGGAGGATTAAAAAAGGGTGGTCCGCCGCTTCTCGGTTTAAACACGCTCACCTTTACGGATCCATTGCCCCAGGCCCTTATATTAACAGCAATTGTCATTAACTTTGCTACCACCGCGCTCTTTTTAGTGTTAAGCTATCGTGCTTATAAAGTATTAGGGACAGATGATGTTGAGCAATTAAGGGGTTATAACGATGAATAATTTAATTATATTGCCCATTATAATTCCTATCATAGCTGGAATGTTGATGGTGATCTGCAAAAACATGATTAAATTCCATCGCTTTTTAAGTCTATTGGCGATTATCTCGGTGGGGACGGTATCTGTTTTATTAATGGAGCAAATCAAGTTTGCGGGGATCCAAATCCTTTATTTAGGCGGATGGCAGGCTCCTTTTGGCATTACTCTCGTGGCAGATATGTTTGCAGTCATGCTGGTTTTGGTCACCGCGATCGTAACTTTTTGCTGCTTATGCTACGCTTTTTCGTCCATTGGTATAGAAAGAGAGCTGCACTACTTTTATCCTTTGGTTTTATTCATGATTGCAGGTGTGAATGGCGCTTTTTTGACCGGAGATATTTTTAACTTATTTGTTTGCTTTGAAGTTATGCTGGTTGCCTCCTATGTATTGATCTCTTTAGGGGGGACCAGGATCCAGCTTAGGGAATCGGTTAAATATATCCTGATCAATATGATTTCTTCATTCTTCTTCCTGGTCGCAATCGCTTTTTTATATAGGATGACCGGCACTTTGAATCTGGCTCATTTGTCAGTTTTGGTAGCGAAAGCAGGGCAAGGCGGGCTGATGACGGCAGTTGCCTTTTTATTCTTAATCGTATTCAGCTTGAAAGCCGGTTTGTTGCTGTTCTTTTGGCTGCCTGGCTCTTACAGTGCTCCGCCTCCAGCCATAGCAGCCATTTTTGCCGCCTTATTGACAAAAGTAGGGGTATATGCGATTATCCGCTTGTTTTCCCTGGTCTTTTACCATGAACCCGGTGTAACCCACCAGCTTATTGGAGTTTTAGCGGCTATCACCATGGTGCTGGGGGCAATGGGAGCAGTTGCTTACGGGGATATTAAAAGAATTATGACCTACAATGTGATGATCGGGATTGGCTTCATATTAGCGGGATTTGCTTCTTTTTCCACCGCAGGAATGAGCGGCACCGTGTATTATCTTATCCATGATATGATTGTAAAAGCGCTGCTTTTTCTCCTGGGAGGAACGATTATTTATCTGACCGGCACCGGCAAGCTGAAGGAAATGAGCGGTCTGATACGCCTGCATCCCCAATTAGGTTGGATGTTCTTTATTGCTGCTTTATCTTTGTCAGGCATACCACCCCTCAGTGGTTTTATTGGTAAAATATTCATCACCGAGGGAACGTTTCATTCCGGCTACTTTTGGCTGGGAGGAATCGGCTTGTTGTCTGGCCTGATGGTCTTATATTCTATGCTGAAAATATTCATGAATGTTTTTTGGGGATACACGAACCTTACCGATGAAACAGACAAAGGCACTCACAGAGGATTACTGCTGCCCATAGGAATACTTACTGTGTTAACCATCGCCTTAGGTTTAGGAGCAGAAGGGATTCACGAATATGTAGATTTGGCAGTCATGGGGTTAATGGAACCCGGCCTGTATATTGATGCAGTACGGGGAAGCAGTCTCTGGTAACAGCTGACAAAAGAGGTGATTTTCGTGCCTGTGCAAGTGTTAACCAATATATTTATCGGCGTTTTATGGATGTTCCTGCAGGATGACTGGAGCGTATTCACGTTTTCCAGCGGGTATTTGCTGGGCTTGTTTGTTTTATTTATTATACGGCGCTTTTTACTTTCAAAATTCTATTTGTTTACCTTGCAAGCGGTGGTGGAACTCTTTATTATCTTTAGTTATGAACTGCTTACTTCCAGTATTCTGGTGATCGGTAAAATTATCACCCCAAAAATCAATATTAAACCTGGCATATTTGCTTTTGAAACCAGTTTGGAGGGGGATGTGGAAGTTACATTACTGGCGATGCTTATTACCCTGACGCCAGGTTCTGTGGTAGTAGAGATCTCTCATGATAATAAGATATTCTATGTTCACGCCATGGATATTCCGGAACTGAGTGATGCAGTCTTAAAATCCATGGGTAGATTTGAAGAAGCGATAAAGAAGGTGACCAGGTAATGATAGAAGGAATACTATTTTTTTCGTTATTATTTTTAATTTTCTCAGTATTAACAATAATTTATCGTTTAGTAGTAGGGCCGACAGTATCAGAGCGGGTTCAAGCCTTAGATGCCTTAGGGATTTATCTAATTGCATGTGTAGCGGTTTTCTCTGTTGTGCTAAGAAGTACTGCCTTTTTTGAAGTCATTCTTTTGTTTGGGATTCTTTCTTTTATAGGAACCATTGCTTTGGCCAGATATATTGAAAGGGGGGTTGTCATTGAACGGCAACAATCTGATTGAATTAAGCATTGCCATCATTATTCTAACCGGGACAATTTTTGTTTTCATCAGTGCCATTGGTTTTATTCGTCTACCGGATGTTTATAATCGGGCCCATGCACTTTCCAAAAGTTCTACCTTAGGGGTTTTGTTTGTTCTTTTGGGTACCTTCCTGTTTTTCTTATTTATGGAGGGATATTTTAGTATAAAAATATTTTTAGGAATTTTCTTTGTCTTCCTTACTGCTCCTGTTTCCAGTCATGTAATCTTACGGGCTGCCTATCGTTCCCAGGTACCAATGGCCAAGGAAAGTGTTCAGGATGATTTAAAGGATGCAATTTTATAGTTCTGTAATTTGTCTTTATGATATTTATTCATGCAATGGCTGCGCATAGTTAAAACTTTGTCCCCCCTTATATTTGGCAATGACTAATTGCTGCGCTGTTTCCACCTTAGCTTCCATACCAAATAACTTAAGCGATTCAAGATATGAGTTTTTAGCCAGCAAAGCTTTCTCTAGCTCTGCTGCCGGTCCGATCGCTTTTATGACATAGGGGCTGGTCAAAGGCTGATTATTTACTGTGATCGTGAGACCAGAACAGATAACTTCACTGGTGGCAATTATTCTTTCATCATTAACAGCAATTGCCTCAGCTCCTGCACTGCATAATTCATTGACTATATTTAGTATATCAGTATCGTGGATCATGAAGGCTGGCTGATCATCCCGTACTTTCCGATCATCTACGGTAATGACAATTCCCTCACCCTGTAAATCGGTGGTTCCGGCCAGAGCCTGGTTTTGCAGTTGCGTTGTTTTGGCCATTTCCATCAACACGTCAATGATTCCTTCATGCAAAGCTTGGGCCGCTTTTATTTTGAATTTATCTGACATAAGATTTTGCCGGTCAGCTTCATTGCTGATATGGGATATCTCGGTTATCACAGCACAAGTTTCCGCTTGATCAAGTATCTTAAAATTGCTGTTACTTATACCCAGGTCGGTGGTTCCCAGCTGTTCTATTAAATGGGCCTGTATTATTCCGGCGGCTTTTTCTCCGGGGAGTTCGGCAAGAGCTGCCTTATCACCGCCATAGTAGAATGTCCGGGTACCGTTTATTGACTCATCAGGATGCATGTCATTGTGCACGCTTACTATTAAAGCGGCACGGGAATCAGTGACAAATTTCAGCCGCTGATCCAGTTCTGTGGTGCTGTCATCCTGGCGGGTCATAGCAACAGGTATGCCGGATTGCTTTAACATATCGGACAACAAAAGTGATATTTCAAGATTTATATCTGCTTCTTTCATTTCGACCGATTCGATATCGGCAGCTCCGTAGGGATATATACCTCCCCAATCCTCCCCCCCATGACCAGGGTCAATGATTACCAGCATATTTTTTATTTCATCATCAACCGTACTTTCAGAACCGGCATTTGCATTAGTATTTAACCCAGGATTATTCTCCGGTTTAAAACATCCGCCTATAGTAAATGCCAGAACACCAACCAGTATAAAGATGATAGCCGCTCGGGCCGGTATTTTATAAGAGCCTTTTTTAAACCTTTTTATCATAGTGATCCTCCTCACAATTTGCTGGTGATTTTCGTTAAAACCCGCCAGGTTTAAAGGTGCCGGATTATTGGGTAATAAACTGCACAGTCCAATAAGCGTATTACCGTAGGGAATGATTGAGGCTTCGCCAAGAAATTCCATAACATAAGCATCACAGGCAATCTCCCGGTCATATTTCATCTCCCGGATAGCCAGCCACACTAAAGGATTAAACCAGTGGATCATGGCGCTGATTGCAGCCATAAAACTATAGAGGAGATCTTTTCTTTTATAGTGGGCCAGTTCATGCAGCAAAATGTGTTCCAATTGATGATTGTTTATGTGGGTGCAGATATCCGGGGGTAAATAAATTTTGGGAGCAAAAATACCTGCTATACAGGGAATGCGGAAATATGAGTCCTCATAAACGGGTATAATTTTATTAATGTCTGATTTTGCACAGCATTGAGCAACTAAATTTATAAGTTCCGGATCCTGAATCTGTTTAAAGTATTTACTCCGATGTTTAAATTTTAAGGCCATAAGCACCGTGAAACAGGCTAAAACTAAAAATCCCGCCAGCCATATTAGGCTAAAGAACTCTAAGCTCCAGGCGGAAGTTTTTTGAGTTCTGTCATGGTTGTGATCTGCTGCTGTTGCTGTTGCTGGAAAATCGATGCGGTTTTGATTTTCAATGTTGGAGTTATCATTAAGCTGATTAATAATATACTCCTGAGAATAAACCATCTGGATGTTCTCGGGGAAAAGATGGTTTATGCTATACGGGATTTCAACATCAAAGGGAATCAGGAGTCTGAATAACACCAGCATCCACATCATATGGTATACTCTGCCTGAGAAACGGTGGGGACAACATTTTTTAACAATTAAGAACACCGCAATGATGACCCCGGCCATTAAAGAAGAATGCCAAATATGAGAAAATATAATATTAAGCATGACCATTATTTTCCACCCTCATAAATTATTTTGGCTTTTTATCTTTCAGCAACTCCCGGAGTTGCTGAATCTCTTCATCAGTGAGGGCTTTTTCCTCAATAAAGTTGGCAAAAAACATTGCTGTAGCGCCATCATATACTTTTTCGATAAAATTTTTGCTTTCAGCCAGAATACAGTCCTTCTCAGAAACTTTGGCATAATATACGTAACTGCGGCCGTCTTTTTCATATCCTAAGGCGCCTTTTTTCAGAAGCCGGTTGATATATGTTTTGATAGTTGAGGGCGAGCAGTTCATCTTGCCGGAAAGAGAATCAACCATTTCCTCAGAAGTCAGCGGACTGCTTTTCCATATTAGTTTCATGACTTCCCATTCCGCATCTGATATCTTGGGAATATTCAAAAAAACTTCCTCCTTTATTACTTTATTATAAATTACAATTGTAATCCTTATATAGTTTACAACTGTAATCAATGAAATGTCAAATAAAAAATTTCGGAAATTTTATGAGTGGTAACCCCCCAGCTAGCCCATGAAACAATAAAATAATCTTAGGTATTCAATCATGCTATCCCATAGTCTCGGCACAAGCTTAGCCATGCAGGCTAAAGGAATTCTTGAAGACAGTGCATAGATATGGTAATATTAATGCGTAGCTTAAATGACGGGAGAAAGGCAATGCGCAAGCAAATTCTGGCTTAAATAAATCAAAATAATAGGTCTACTATGGAAAGACTATGTCTCTCTTTAAGCCCTGTTATGTCCAGAAATGCTTGTTACTTCAAAAAATTGAACCTTAGGGTTGTAACCGTTTCGTTATGACTGATCATTCAGCTATAAAAGCTGTAAGTAACAGGTGTTGCTTACAGCTTTGTTTTTTCTGGAGGTGTATCGATGTTAATAAGCTGTCGCAAGATAAAGAAAAGTTTTGGAAGTACGGTTGTTTTAAACAGCATAGATTTGGATATATTAAATGGGGACCGGATAGGAATCGTAGGCCGCAATGGTTCCGGCAAAACCACCCTGGCCAATATTATTACGGGCTGCCTGGAATATGACGACGGCAGTATCATCACCGCCCGCCGGCAAATAAATATAAGCTATTTAAGGCAGAGTCAATCTGATCCCCATCTTTTAATAAACACAATCAACAGCAAAGAAGAGAATCGGGAATTAAGACGACTTAGCAGTCATCTGGGAATAAGGAAAATACATGAGTGGTCAGATGAAAGACTGAATCATTTAAGCGGGGGGGAAAAAACCAAACTTGCATTGGCCAGAGTATGGGCATCTCATCCTGATCTGGCTATTTTAGATGAACCCACCAATCATATGGATTTTGAAGGATTGCATTCTCTGATATCCCAGTTGTCAGCTTTTCAGGGAGCAGCGGTCATCATTTCTCATGATCGTTATTTTCTGGACCATACTGTAACCAAAATAGCCGAAATAGAAGATAGCAGTATCCGAATATATAATGGGAACTATTCATCATACCGGGAAGCAAAGCAAAAAGAAAGGGAAAGCCAACAACATATTTATGAATCACAGCAAAAAGAACAAAGAAAAGTTCAAGCGGCTATCAGGCAGCTAAAAACATGGTCGGATGAGGCACATCGCGAATCCCGGCAAAAGGCCCAGGGCATAATGGGCGGTAAAGAATATTTCCGTAAAAAAGCTAAAAAACGTGATCAGGCAGTTAAGTCTCAGATAAAGAGATTGGAAAGAATGCATCAGGAGCAAATAGAACGTCCGAAAGCAGATTTGCAGGTCAGTTTTGATATTAATGTCAGGGAAAAAGGTTCGTCAAGGCTATTGGAAGCGGAAGGCATTTCCAAAGCCTATGGGAAGATGACTTTATTCAATGAAAGTTCATTTTATATCAAACGAGGAGAAAAGATAGGTATAATAGGACCGAATGGGTGCGGTAAAACCACCTTGGTCAAAATGATTTTGGGAAAAGAAAATTTGGATGCAGGGAAGTTGCATCTAAGTCAGACTGCCAGGACAGCATTTGTGTGCCAGGAACTGCCCCAGGGAGAAAAAGAGACTTTCAAAGATTTGGTAAGGGATCGGGAAATGAGTGAGCAAAAGCGCATTTTTCAGCTTATGATCAATCTCGGAATACCATATGACAGATTTAATACAACCTTGGGGGAACTAAGCCGGGGAGAAAGAATGAAGATCGCAATAGGTCTGGCGGTAATGGGCGAAAATGATTTACTCATACTTGATGAGCCAACAAACCATCTTGATTTATTCAGCCGTGAGGCTTTGGAGGAAAGCCTTATGCAATTGTCAGGAACTCTGCTTGTTATCTCCCATGACCGTTATCTATTGCAGCAGGTATGTGACTCTTTATTGGTTTTTGAACAACAGAAGATTACCCGTCTTGAAGGAAAAATTGATGATTTCTTTACAAAAAAAGTTGTTGCTAAGACCCAACTCGAAAATTCAGCAACCGAAGAACTATTACTGGAAACAAAAATTTCACGGGTATTAAGTGATATCAGCCGGTATAAACCGGAAGATAAAGAATATGCAGCACTTGACCAGGAATACATGGATCTTATACAGCAAAGAAAGAGGCTGAGAATGAATTTGCCGCTAGAATAAGGTGAATGGCGGAAGAACAAAAATAGGCTTTCTAACTTAAAAGGACATTTCATTATTTTTCTAAATAAGAAGCCATTGACATTTACGCTGCGTCATGGTTTATAGTTGTTCCTGTCGGGAGGTGAAATCGTGGAATACACGGTACAAAGTCTGGCAAAGATTGCTGGAATCAGCAGCAGAACACTTCGGTATTATGACGAAATTGGACTGCTTAAGCCGGCCAGAATAAATTCTTCAGGGTATAGAATTTATGCCCAGGCTGAAGTAGACAGATTGCAGCAGATCCTTTTTTACCGAGAATTGGGGATCAGTCTGGAGAATATAAGGGATATACTGAATGCACCGTCTTTTGATGAATTAAATGCATTGAAAGAACACCGTGTAAAACTGATTGAAAGACGAAAACAATTGGATTTATTGATTACCAATGTGAATCAGACGATTGCAGTAAAAGAAGGAGGCATAACGATGACGGACAGTGAAAAATTTGCTGGTTTCAAACAAAAAATGATTGATGAAAATGAGAAGAAGTACGGCAAAGAAATAAGAGAAAAATATGGTGAAGAAATGGTCAATAATTCAAATAAAAAATTGCTGACTATGAATGAGGAACAGTATCATGAAATAGGAAAGCTGGGAATCGAGGTAAATGAGACTTTGAAGGCCGCAATGACCACCGGAGACCCAGCCGGTGATTTGGCGCAAAAAGCGGCTGATTTGCATCGTCAGTGGCTGAGCTTTACCTGGGATAAATACAGTAAAGAAGCCCATGCTGGCCTGGCGCAGATGTATGTAGATGATGAAAGGTTTACGGCGTATTATGACCAGATTGCACCTGGTGCAGCTGTATTTTTAAGGGATGCTATTTTAGTATACACGGGGATCAAGAAGTAAGATTAACCTTGGACGATCCCTATACCTATGGCACTAGGTCCGGAATGGGAGCCTATAACAGCTCCCACCGGGCTTTGATATATGGGCCCGTTATAGTTCAGTTTTTCCCGCAGTTGTCTAATTAAAAACGCAGCATCTTCCTGACAGATTGCGTATTGCACACAAATTATTGCATCTTCTG
This sequence comes from Syntrophomonadaceae bacterium, assembly GCA_012511795.1. Lineage (GTDB taxonomy): Bacteria > Bacillota > Syntrophomonadia > Syntrophomonadales > Syntrophomonadaceae > UBA1368. Next base: position 1,749 of record JAAZFJ010000052.1, on the reverse strand, counting down.
CCCGGGTGATCCTTTTTGCTGCCTCATCGGCTAATGTCTGCAAGGCCTTTTGCCTGGAACGTACCGGTTTTATGGGATGAACGACTCCGTCAATGAATTCACAAACCGGCTTAATATTAATTAGCTTGCCCAGAAAAGCCGCAGCTCCTCCTATTCTTCCGCCAGCTCTCATATAAGTTAGTTCATTGACTGAAAAAAGTGAGACCACTTCGGGTAAAAAACTCTTCACTCGTTTGACCAGATCTTCAAGAGTTATTTCTCTCTGTTCTATTAGCTTGGCTATTTTTATTTCCAAAGCAGCCTGACCACAAGCGCAGGTATTTGTTTCTATTATATTGATATTTGTATCAGGGTGAGAAACTTTAAATTCATCGGCAGCAATACTGGCTGATTGGACACTTGCAGATAAAGGTGCTGCAATGGTTGTAACGATATAATCCCGATAACCCTCTTTATATTTTTCCTTAAAGGCATTGACCCATTCCGCAGGTCCTGGAATAGAAGTTTTAGGAATTTGACCTTTTTGCCGCAGCATATGTTCATAAAATACCTGACTGTTAATGGATATGTTCTCACGGTATTGATCTTCTCCTAATGTAATGTAAAAGGCTACTTCAGCAATATTATATTTTTTTAGTATATCCCTGGGGATACTGCCTGCTGAATCTACTATTTGCGCTATTCGTTGCTGCATCTCAAATACTCCTTATAAATTTGTTGTTAGTTATTATTACCAGATCAGGGTAATATTATAAGCTGAAATGATAATCCGATAATTACATAATTTTCCTTGTAACATTTATTATAACAGCATCGTTTTTATAGGTGAAGGATAAAATCGGGAAAGAAGGTGTAAGGAATTAATGCTGAAGTAATAAATAAAACTGCCAATGGGGATAAACAAGCAATAGAATAAATATGCATATCTGCCTGGGAGCCGCTTTATCGATTTGTATATTGTAAATTACAAAACCGCGAGGAAGCTTAGGATATTACACAGGAAATCTATGTGAAAGCTCTGGCCTACTTGCAGGAAAATGAAGTATTGCAGGAAAAATTTTGGGGCTAATTTTAAACTGGCAGGAAACAACGGCTGAATCAGTGACGGAGGTTATCTTAGGTCCGGTCAAAAAGCGGCTGGTAAGAAACGATGAGACAGGGGTCTGGTCAGTAGTTGGTTAAGATCCTCGTCAGTTCTATAAGATTATTTTTTACCATGTAAGATGTGACAGTCCTCGCCGTATAACAGAATAGAAAATTTTATTTAAAAGGAGAACAGTATCTTGAAATCCAACAAAGTTCTAGCAGGTTTATTAACAGTCACTTTTTTATCACTTTCAACCGTCACTGTATTGGCAGCCCCTTTGGCAGAAGTTGCAGCAAACAATGGTGCTGCAGAAATAAATGAAGTGATTCCTATTAGCGCGCCTGTTAACGAAGCGGTAAAAACCTATTATGGCGCATTTACAGGAGAGGTAAAAGAAATAACTCTACGTGAAGACCAGGAAGATTATAAGCTTCTTGCGGTTGAAAACCAGAAGGGGGATAAAGCAAATATTATAATAACAAAGGACACATATATCATCAATAACGGGGAAATCGCAGTTGGGTCGATAGTTTCCGGTTATTATGATGCCAATGCACCCAGAATTATGATTTATCCTCCCCAATACTATGCAGAAGTGCTGGTTATTGAAAGCCAGGAACAAAATGTTAAAGTTGATATCTTCGACAGTGATTTAGTCAGCT
>JAAZFJ010000384.1 GCA_012511795.1 Syntrophomonadaceae bacterium | reverse complement strand
TCGCTGTCATAATCATCTTCAATAATATATCTTCCTTTGGTTTCATTAGCCCAGTTTAGTATTTGTATCCTCCTGTTAATTGGCATAATCTCACCGGAAGGAAATTGATGTGCCGGAGTGATGCATAGAATATCAGCCTGGCTTTTATTTATTTCGTCAAGTATCATGCCCCCGTCATCTATGTTGATTGTTTTATATTCTGCCTGGTTGCTTTTAAATACCAGATTAAGCTTTTCATAGCCAGGGTTTTCGATACCATAGATGACTTTTCTGTCAAATAGCTGAATTAATATCTGCATCAAAAATTCGGTGCCGGAGCTTATTATTATCTGGCTGGGAGAACAGTTGACCCCTCTGGATTGGTGAAGATAAGCTGCTATGCTTCGGCGTAAGCTGTTGTGTCCCTGTGAATCTCCCAGTTTAAGCATTTCCTTGTCATATTCATTTATTACTTCCCTGGTAAGTTTACGCCAGGTATTAAAAGGGAAATTGTGCAGATCAACCCCGTGATATGAAAAATCATATTCAATTGCAGGATGAATTGGCTCACTGTCTGCTTCATTGTATTCTGTGAGGTTTTCAAACTTGATAATATTATCTATTTTACAAACGTAGAAGCCTTTTCTTGCCACCGGCAGCACATAACCTTCTGCAATTAACTGGTCGTATGCTGTTTGGATGGTATTAAGACTAAGTTTAAAATATGATGATAATTTTCTTTTGGAAGGAAGCTTGGTGTTATAACCTATTCTACCCGATTGAATCTCTGTTTTTATAAAAACATAAAGCTGTTGGTAAACAGGGATTTTGCTATCCGGGTCGATTACAAAAGTCAGCATGTTCATAAAAGTTCTCCTTAATCTGATACCATTAATTTTATAGTTTCTGATACTTATTATGATACCAGTTCTGCAATATAATATAGCAGAATTATTGTATAGGGAGATGTAAATTTATGAATGAACACTATGAATTAAATAAAAACCTGGCGCAAATACTAAAGGGCGGAGTTATTATGGATGTTTCAACTCCTGAGCAGGCTTGTATTGCTGAAGAAGCAGGTGCCTGTGCAGTTATGGCTTTGGAAAGGATACCGGCTGACATAAGGGCAGCAGGAGGAGTTTCCCGGATGAGCGACCCGAAAATGATCAAGAGTATCAAGCAGGCAGTCTCCATTCCGGTTATGGCCAAAGTGCGTATTGGACATTTTGTGGAAGCTCAGATTTTGGAAGCTATTGAAATCGACTACATTGACGAAAGTGAAGTATTATCCCCGGCTGATGATTTATACCATATCAACAAGAGAGAGTTTAAGGTTCCTTTTGTCTGCGGGGCTAAAGACTTGGGAGAAGCATTAAGAAGAATTAATGAAGGGGCCTCCATGATCCGTACTAAAGGCGAACCGGGTACTGGCGATATTGTTCAGGCAGTGCGTCATATGAGGCTGATAAACAAGCAGATAAGGCAATTGCAGAGTTTGAGGGAAGATGAGCTTTTTCACGCTGCCAAAGAATTACAGGCACCCTATGAACTAGCTGGGTATGTTCATAACAACGGCAGATTGCCGGTAGTTAATTTTGCAGCTGGAGGAATTGCTACTCCAGCTGATGCAGCCTTGATGATGCAGTTGGGAGCTGAAGGCGTATTTGTAGGCTCGGGTATTTTCAAATCGGGTGATCCGGCTAAAAGAGCCCAGGCAATTGTCAAAGCAGTTACCAACTTTAACGACCCGAAAGTACTTGCTGAAGTATCAGAAGATTTAGGAGAAGCCATGGTTGG
>JAAZFJ010000383.1 GCA_012511795.1 Syntrophomonadaceae bacterium | reverse complement strand
TCTTCTCCACCGGAAGCATTGCCGCTGTCTACCGGTGCCTTCTCCTGACCTCCGCAACCTACTACCATCAATGACATAATCATAAGTACCACTAAAAATAAGTTTCTTTTTTTTACCATATCCGCACCTCTTTAAAATTTTTTTGAACTATTCCGACATTACTTTAGGATTTATTTCACCCCCTTATCTAAAAAAAAGAAGAATCAGATGATCCATAAGGTGTATCTAATTCTTCCGGACAGCTTTAGCTAGAACACAATTCCTTTCAGTCGATGATTTTATAAAAATTCAATGTCGAATTGAATAAGGGTTGTTTTTGCTATTCCTGTTTTCTCGATTATTTTTCATGTCGTTTTTCATTTAAGGATAGCTAAATAAATTATTTTTATAGAAGTGTACTATGCCTGGTCTTGATGTAGTTTTCTGCAAAAAAAATCCAACTAACTAAACCTTATACGTTAGGTTCATGTTAGCTGGAGTTTTACTCTTTTATATAGAGGCTGTTTCCTTGGAAAAGTCCTCCATCAAGGAATAAATACAGCTGTATTTTATGCTATTATGGGGGAAGCTTCCTGTATGATAATTTCTTATTTAATATACCTTCCGTTATGGTTGTAAATAAATTGTACGTTACTGTCTCCTCTTATGTCAAGTGCAAGATTGCATTATTTTTCACAAATTCTTTTAGACACCCTTATATTAAAACTGCTCATCTTTTCAACCGCGGGAAACTGGTGTAAAGTATTTTTAGGCCGCATTTAAGGAGTGACTAATATATATGTACAAAATTTTTGCAGATTTAAAACAGCTGATTATTTATCGTAACCTTTTGGATGATCCGGTTATTTCCCTATGCCGGAAGATAATGGATGAACATTTGACAGATAAAGATAAAGCCTCATTGTACTGTGAAGCCTGCGGCCACCTTTTTTCTTATTATGATAAAATGCCTGTTTTGCCCGACCTGTGGCAAAACTATATCCTGGGCAGGATAATAGCAGATGAGAACCCCTTTTCCCTGGCCTGTGAAAGGGATAAAGACAGAATCAATCCAGCCTTTCTGGAAGCAGGCAGACATGACCTTTCTGTGCTTTATCAGGTGATCAATTATAAGTGGGAAGCTCTGGGCAATTCTTATAATTTACCTGCCGGAATATGGTTTCAGGCAAATGAGAAAAACATTGATACAGCTTTTTTCAACCCTTTTTATGCCTCTGCCCTTAAGGAACTGGTCTTTTTATCTGCTGATGCCGCGCAGTTCTTTTCAGCACTGATTTCATTTTACCAACAAAAGGGCTGCGGAGAAATTGCAGTTTACCGGGCTTTTTACTGGGAAGATGGCCACCTGAAAGGGATCACCTATCCTGACCCTGTAAGGTTTGAAAATCTGATTGGCTATGAAGATCAGATCCAGGCGCTTAAGAAAAATACAGAAGCTTTTCTAAACAGGAAGGGCGGTAATCATGTGTTGCTATTCGGTGACAAGGGCACCGGCAAGTCTTCCTCGGTAAAAGCCCTTTTAAATGAATATGGTGATCAAAACTTGCGTATGATTGAACTTCAGCGCCAGCAGCTGGCGGAATTGAACGATATTATTGATCTTCTGCGGCGGCGCAGCGGTTTTTATATCATCTTTATCGATGATCTTTCCTTTGAAGACTTTGAAGTGGAATACAAGTATTTAAAGAGTCATATCGAAGGAAGCCTGCAGGCTCCGGCAGAAAATATCCGGCTATACGTGACTTCCAATCGGCGCCACCTGATTCGGGAAAACTGGGGCGATCGTCAGCACCAGAATGATGTACACGGCCGTGAGACCCAGCAGGAAAAACTGTCTTTTGCTGATCGTTTTGGACTTACCCTGACCTATACCTCTCCACAGCAGAATGAATACCTGGCTATGGTTAAAGAAATGGCCTGGCAGGAAGAGATTCAAATAGACGAAGCAGAGCTATACCGGCTGGCAATACAATGGGAGTTAAGGTACCACGGCAGATCAGGACGCACTGCCCGCCAGTTCATTAACGATTTAAAAAGCCGTATGTAAAAAACAGGGGATGCCATAAGACATCCCCTTTATTATTGAAGATATTTATTACACGATGGGCAGACCGGCTTTTAACCTGCGTCCCATGGCATCAACTGTTATCAATGCATTGTAGACCAGTTCTTCGGTGATGGGAAATGCATGATTATGCACAGTTGCTTTGGGTTTGCATGAAATTGCAACTGCTTCTCTGAGGCGCTGTTCCCCGATCCCGTCTATTTTCAAGTCAGCCAGGGTGATAGGGAGGCCAACCTGATGGCTGAAAGTAAAGACTTGTTGTAATGTTTCACGGGGCCGGCCCTCCAGAACCAGCTGAACCAGGGTAAGGAAACCTATTTTTTCGCCATGATAGAAACCGTGACATTCCTCCAGCATATTCAGTCCATCCTGGAGGGAATGTGCAGCAGCAACTCCTCCGCTTTCAAAGCCGATCCCGCTTAAAAGGGTATTGGCCTCCACAACCTTTTCCAGGGCGGGCGTGACTACCTGTGCTTCATTGGCAATCTTCGCCTGTAAACCGTATTCCATCAGAATATCGAAACAAAGACGAGCACAGGTCATAGCTGCAGCTGTAGCCTGTCCCCGGGCTACATTGAGGGAGCCTGAACCTGCACATGCATCCGCTTCAAACCATGTAGCCAGAGCATCTCCCATTCCGGCTACCAGCATTCTGGCAGGAGATTTGGCAATGATCCCGGTGTCCACCAGAACCACGTCCGGGTTCCTGGGGGTGATCAAAAAGCGTTCAATGGTTCCATCATCTTTATAAATCACTGACATGGCACTGCAAGGCGCATCACTGGAAGCAATAGTGGGGATTATAACGGTAACCGCTTTGGCATTAACAGCCACTGCCTTGGCAGTATCGATGACTTTACCGCCCCCGCTGCCTATGATGATGTCACATTCATTTTCCGCAGCAATGGCAGTAAGACGTTCAATTTCAGCTACACTGCATTCTCCATTAAAAAGTTCTTCCATTTGGCTTAAACCGTTTTCACTGAGGCTTTTTTCGCGACCTTTCCTGGTAGCTTCCAGGCCTCTTTTCCCGCCGATCACCAGTGCTTTTTTGCCTAATTTCCTTAAATGCCGCCCGATTTCAAAAATGGCTCCTTCTCCCTGGACATAGCGGCTTGGAGAAATTAGCACTTTAACATTTCCTGCCATAAATTATACCTCCAAATAGCTGTATTTTAGATTAAATTTTTGAAATTGTCTGCATATTAACTGAAAATATTCTATTAAGCAAGTCAGTTTTCAAGCTGTGAGAATAGTCTGTTCCCTCTTAAAAAAGCTCCTGATAATTTTGAGAATTAAAGCTTGATTTACGCTAATTTTGTGCAATACTTTATTATGCAATACGCCCCTTGCCAAAATTCAGCAAAGGGCGTATGTCTTCTTATGCTATTTTTCTCTTGCTTTAATGAAGGATCACTTTTGCAGCGGGTCCTCAATAAAAGTTGTAAAAATGAAGTCATGATCATGGCCAAAGTTCTCCGTTGTTTCGCCTTTGGCAAGGTGAATGTGCTTGCCTCCCGGTACCGGAATAGCCGAACCGGTTGTGATTCCTACTTCATGTAAATGGTTAAAGAAGAAGTCCGTATCAGTCAGTATTGCATGTACATGGCTTCTTCCCTCAGGTATAGCCTGACTGGTTACACCTGCAAAACGATGGGTATGAGGTATACTGCCGGCTACCATTACACTTCCGGCAAACTCGTGGTTATGGGTTTGAATCACGCATTCATCATCATCTTTTCTATCAGGTCCATCTTTGGGACAATCGGGTTTATATTTCTTATCATCCCTTCTGCGTCGGTCAGGTTCACAATCTGCATACCGGAATCTGTACTTTCTATCTCTTACAGAATCCTCTGCTTCATAATCCTGATAACTTTCCCTGTATTCCTTTTCCTCATATCTGTTCCCACATTCTTTGCCTTTTTCAAAACGGTCAGCCTCATACTCCGGGTAACAAATTTTACAGTCGCGGTTTCCACATTTCATTTTACAAGCCTCCTTTCATTAGCAGATAGTACATCTTATGGAATATTTTTCTGAAATGTTACAATCTTCAACAATCGTAAAAAAAAATCAGATGTAAAAACTACGCAGCAATAATTTTCTCTTGACAGCATTAAGATTTAGTGCAATATTATTTTTATAGGGCATATGCCCATATCATTTTCTTAAAAAGGTTGTTTTATTATGCCAAGACGAGCAAAATGCCGAAGAGTATCATTCGTACCGGAAATTAATTTTTTCAGCCCCGTGGGCCATCACCAGATATGTCAGGATGAAGTGGTGCTTTCCGTGGAAGAATTCGAAGCACTGCGTTTAAAAGACTATTTAAACCTGGAGCAGGAGGAAGCTGCCAGGCAAATGCATGTTTCTCGCCAGACTTATCAACGGGTGCTTGGTGAAGCACACTTCAAGATCGCTGACGCCCTGACCAATGGCAAGGGTATCCGCATCCAGGGCGGCAATTTTTGTCTGGGAGATGGATACTGCAGACGCCGGACACGTTTTTTGGCCTATGATGAATCATGTCAGTTTGAGAAAGAAACACAAAAAAAAGATAGGAGTGAAGCAGAATTGGGTAAAATAGCTATTACTGCTGCAGGAGGCGACCCTGAAGCTAATATCGATGCTCGTTTCGGACGCTGCAGTCATTTTATGCTCTGGGATCCTCAGTCTTCTGATTTTACAGCAATTGAAAACAAAGGCGGTGAAGCCGCACATGGGGCAGGTACCGGCGCTGCTCAACTGCTGCTGAAAAACCAGGCCCAAGTACTTATTACCAATAAAATAGGCCCCAAAGCTTTTGCTGCCTTAAAATCAGCAGGCATCAAGGTATTCAGCGCCAGTGAAACGGAAACCATCACCGGTGTCCTTAAAAAATATCTGAATAACCAGTTGGAACAATTAAATGAGCCTAACAATTAATCAATATATAATTTTGGAGGTGTAACTATTGTTAATCGCAATTCCTAAAGAAGGAGATTCCGTTTGTCCGCATTTTGGCCATTGTGAACAATTCGTACTTTATGAGGCTGAAGCACAGAAAATCAAAGCTGTTATTGATAACCCAGGTCATACGCCGGGATTTTTACCCGGGTTTCTGAAAGAGCAGGGAGTAGATCTGGTGATTGCAGGCGGCATGGGCGGACGTGCCCAGGAACTTTTTGCCGAACAGGGTATCACAACAATTGTAGGAATAAGCGGTCCCATCAATGATGTGATCGAGAAGTATCAACAGGGCCTGCTGGTAAGCACTGGCGAAGTGTGTTCCGAACACAGCCATGCCGGCCATTGTCACGATTAAATATTTTCAGGAGGAATTTATGCAGATAGCAGTGGCCAGCGGCAAGGGCGGAACCGGCAAAACTTTGCTGACTTCCTGCCTGGCCCGGGTACTGGCAGATTCAAAGCCCCGGATAATCGATGCAGATGTTGAAGAACCAGATACAGGTTTGGTTTTACCTCATCTGGCTGTTAATTCACAACCGGTATATCGCAAAGTCCCATCAATCAACAGTAACCGCTGTAACAGCTGCGGGATTTGTGCCGATATCTGTGTATTCAACGCGCTGCTGGTTTTATCCGACAAAGTACTGGTTTTCAATGAATTGTGCCATTCTTGTGGTGCCTGTTCCTATCTTTGCCCAGAAAAGGCTATTGTTGAGATTGACCACCCTATAGGTGAAATAGAAAGCAGCAGGATACGAACGGGAGGCAGTCTGGTGACCGGCCGTTTAAGAATCGGTGAACCCCTCTCACCTCCCCTGATCAAAGCCGCCAAGAAAGCGGGCAGAACTTCTGCCTGGAATATTGTTGACTGTCCTCCCGGGACTACCTGCCCCATGATCGAATCGCTCAGAGGCGCAGATTACTGTTTGCTGGTCACTGAACCGACGCCTTTTGGAGCTCATGATCTGAACTTGTCCATTGAAGCTGCCAGAATGCTTAAAATCCCAAGCGGAATCGTAATCAATCGCTGGCGGGGCAATGATTCCCCAATTGATGAAATTGCCCGGCAAAACGATGTACCGGTTTTGGCCCGTATCCCTTTTGACCAAAAGCTGGCAGCTGTTTATTCACGGGGAGAAAATCCCCTGCCTCAGGTACCGGGTCTGGAGGATATCATGACAGAGATCATAGAAAAGATAAAGGAGCGAACTTCATGAAAGAACTCCTTATAATAAGCGGGAAAGGCGGAACCGGCAAAACTTCAGTGGCATCATCTTTTATTGCACTGGCAGAATCCTGTATAATTTGCGATTACGATGTTGATGCTTCCAATCTGCCGATATTGCTAAAACCTGAAATTCTAAACCATACTCCTTTCAGCGGCGGGTTCACTGCCGAGATTAACCCGGAAAAATGCATCAGCTGCGGTTTGTGCCAGGATCTATGCCGCTTTGAGGCGATTGATGAAAAGTATCATGTTGACGGTCTGTCATGTGAAGGATGCGCATTTTGTTCCCGGGTCTGCCCGGTTGGTGCAATAAAGATGCTTCCTCACAATTCCGGACAATCGTTTGAAGCAATCACAACTGATCAAAAACCGATCTTTTTTGCCGAGCTGAAACCGGGCGAAGAAAATTCAGGCAAACTGGTTGCCCAGGTAAAATCCAGGGCCCAGGCCAAAGCCAAAGAGGAGCATATAGATTTGATCATTTCTGATGGCCCTCCGGGAATTGCTTGTTCGGCGATTTCCTCCCTGGTGGGTGTTGAACTGGCCCTGATCGTCGCCGAGCCGAGTGTATCAGCTTTCAGTGATGTGCAAAGGGTCTTTGAGTTGCTGCGCCTGCGGGGAGTTAAAACTGCACTGCTTATTAACAAATCCGATTTAAATCTTGCGCTGTCAGTTGATATGGAAGAATGGGCCAACAGCCATTCCATTCATTTTATAGGCAAAATTCCTTTCAGCTTGGCAGTAGCCGATGCCATAGCCGGAGCAACTATTCCTGTTAATATTCCTGAAGTCAGAAATCTATTTATTCCCCTGTGGGATAAAGTACAAGGTTGTTTAAACGGTATATGAAGAAAGCAGGTGAAATTTATGCCGGCAGGAGACGGAACTGGTCCAATGGGCCAGGGACCACGTACAGG
>JAAZFJ010000382.1 GCA_012511795.1 Syntrophomonadaceae bacterium | reverse complement strand
GGCCATCTCAAACAATGAGGTGGCCCTTTTTATATTTACATCAAATGTTAAACTATGTAGACCAATCCCCCTGTTAGTTGGCGGGATCTTTTGCCGCCATGGGTTGAGGAGACAACGCTACTGTATATAGATTTTAACCATATAAAAAAATAAAATTTCAAATAATCCCTCCTATGCGGGGCCCGGTCTGATGACCGGGCCTTTTTTTATCACAAATTAGGAGGTGCTGCTAATGCAGTCAATTAACATTTACACGGTCGAACAGGTGGCAAAAAAGTTAATGGTTAGGAAAGGTTTTGTTTACGACTTAATTTACACAGGTCGCTTGACAGCTATTAGGTTAAGTGAAAGGAGATTCCGGATTTCGGAAGAAGCTTTAATTTCGTTTATCGAGAAGGAGGAAGCTGCTTATGCGCAGAATATATCCCAATATAGCAGTTATCAGTCCATCAAGGAGGTGGACTTAAATGCTTAGGAAACGGGGACAAAATACCTGGCAGATCATAATTTACTTGGGACGTAATCCAGACGGGAAAAGAAACCACTATTATGAAACTTTTTATGCACCACGCAAAAGCCTGGCGCAAGCCAGGGAGAATGAATTAAAACAGATCTTTGATAAAAGCAAATACGGGCCAAAAAAGAAAATTTCAAATGTTGGGGAGTTGCTGAATTTTTGGTTGGATAATTTAAGGGATTTAGGCATTGCCCAGGAGCGCACGATCGAGACTTACCAAGGTCATGTCAAAAAGCTAATTCCAGTTGTAGGTCATATAAATCTGTACTCTATTACAGCATTTGAAGTACAAGATGCGCTTAAAGATCAATATTCAAATCTATCGTCTCGTTCGCGTAAGAATATTTTCTCAACCCTGCGTAGTGCGTTGCGCAATGGTTTTGGCTGGGGGTTAACTTCGGTCGATGTCTCAACCGGCATAAGAATTCCCAGGGTCGAAACACCGGAGAAGCTAATATTAACATTTGAGCAATTAGAAAGGCTCCTACTGCAAAAAGATTACAAGCATTACTTGATCGTCCGGCTCTTAGTTGTTACAGGTGCACGATTAAGCGAAATCCTTGGATTGCGTTGGGCGGATATAAACTCCCAGAATGGGGAAATCAGTATTATAAAAACTGTAGATTCACGCAACCGCAAAATCAAGAACAAAACAAAAACTAAAGCTTCCAAGCGGAGGATCATACTTGATGCAGAAACATTGGAGTATCTAAGAATAAAAAGACAGTCTGCAAAAGTAGTTTCGCTGAAAGAGGAGGATAGACTGGTTTTTATTGCTGATGATGGAAAGCCAATGAGACATCGGGCGGTCGAATTAACACTGCAAAGAATGTTGAAGTCAGCAGGACTGCCGAAAATAGGAATACACAACCTCCGGCATAGTGTGCTCACCGGCATGAATGATATTGGGATTTCTCTAGCTGACATAATAGCCCTTTCCGGACACGCTAATATAAACAGCCTACAACCTTATATTCATCAAACAAAGACCGGGCTTAATATACTTGATACTGTTAACAGGCAGTCGGAAAGGCAGTCAAGTCAGCAGAAATAGCATTACACAGGTGTTTATAAAAAGGTGATTCGGTTCAAATCCTGTCATCCCGACCATTTGAAATGACGTAAACACCCAATACATCGGGGATACAAGGGCAGAGGAAAATAATGG
>JAAZFJ010000381.1 GCA_012511795.1 Syntrophomonadaceae bacterium | reverse complement strand
TTCCTGCTACGCTATAGATTTTTGTTGTTTCCAGAGCCTCTTCTTCCGTCATGCTGGGAAGAATGGTAGGGATTCGTTTGGCAATCATGGATTTGCCACAGCCTGGGGTACCAAGCATTAGCAGATTATGTCCTCCTGCCGCTGCCACAACGATATATTCAAGCATGGCCTCCTGGCCTTGAACCTCATTAAAATCTACCGGATAGGGATCTTCTGCCGGAGCATCAAAATTAACTTCCTGTTGAATAGGGTACTCCTTCTCCCCTTCCAGGAATTGTACTACCTCTCTTAAATAATCAAATCCAACCACATTCATCCCCTGCACCAAGGAAGCTTCATGAATGTTTTCCCTGGGCACAATAATATTTTTGATCCCGGCTTCTTTCGCCGCAATGACCATGGGAAGAACGCCGGCGCAGGACCGCAGCCGGGCATTCAAAGATAACTCTCCCAGGCATCCATAGTCCTGCCAGCGATTAACCTGGAGCTGATCCGATTCCATTAACAGCCCCAGAGCAATCGGCAAATCAAAATGCGAACCGCTTTTTTTCAAATCACTAGGAGCCAGGTTGATTACCACCTTCATTTCCGGAAAACGAAAATGTCCGTCCCGCAAAGCAGCCTCCACCCGTTCCCGGGCCTCTTTTACCGCCGTATCCCCCAAGCCCACAATAGAAATCAACGGCTGTCCTTCAATGGTTTTGGTCTCTACATCAACCAGGTAACCGTCTACCCCCCAAATGGCAAAGCTTTTTACAATCGAAGCCACAGGATGCCCTCCCCCAACCATACATTGGCTGTAGTTTACTGAATAATCTTATTTACCGCTTCACCTGATACTCCAATGTTGGCACCGATTTCCTTAAATGTATAACCCTGTTCAGCGGCTATTTTTACATAACGAACCTTGTACTCTTTTAACGACCGCTGCCGTGATCCGGCCTTGATCCGTTCAAAGTCTTCTTCATTGCTTACCGCTCGTCTTAAGATTCCGTCCAGGGTGTTATCCTCGTATTCCAGATTAAGAACAGGTTCTTCATCTTCCAATGTACCGATGATATTCACCGCTTCAAATTCATCATAAGCCTTCTTGCTTACCATAGGCTCATCTCCATCCATGAAGCGCACATATTCTTCCAAGGCCATTCTGCGATCATCGGAAAACATGTTGAGAATCTTATCCACACTCACCAGCCCATTAATGTTTTTTCGGTAATAATGGTCACTGCTCCATTTGTATTGGGCAATTTTTTTGCAGATTTTCGCCCTTACTGGATTATGGTGAATATAGCGCAGCAAGGAAAAGAGATATTTATCGTCCAGGACCAGTATACCTTTGTATCTTCCCCCAAAGACATGATCTGAGCGGTTATGCCTTTTGTTGTAGTCCTTACTGTAACGATTATTGATGGTTAGCATGATTTTATTCAGAGGCTTTTCTTGGGTCTGTATGATCATATGATAGTGGTTATCCATGATTACATACCCCATCAGGTTAAACCCGCCGTCTTCTTTGGCATATTTGATATATCTCAATAAAGATTCTTTATCTTTACGTTGATCAAAGATATAATCCCGATTATTTCCCCGCTTGATGACGTGATAGATTGCTCCCTTAAACTCCACTCGCGGTTTCCTGCCCATCACAGCCCCCGTCTACACTATGTCTAATTATATAATATATTTTAGCAATTATGTTAATATTTTACTATGATTGTCGTAAAAAAACTATCCCCGAGATAAGGATAGTTTAATTATTGGTTTGGTTTACAGTTGGTTGAAAACTGCAACCCCGGTCTGGGATTAACAATGGTAGAATTTATCTTCGGAAGCTAAATAAATACTGCTGGTAAATATGTGATATACTTAATAAGTAAAAGTTTATCCTTTTTGAAGTGCTGATGATAAGCACCTGGAGGAAATATTATGGGAATGGCTAAGGAAGAGGCAAAGAAAATAATCGACAGATTACCTGATCAAGCCACATGGGATGATATCATGTATCATCTATACGTCCAAAAAAAATAGATAAGGGATTAAAGGCGGTTGAAGATGGAAAATTCCTGTCTCATAAAGAAGCAAAAATGAGGATCTTGGAGTGAGAATTTATAAGTTGGTCACAGGCACGAGAGTTCGTCCTTTCGACAATCCTCTCAAATAACTTAGTTTCTTAGGTTCCTGGCACGATATTCACTCGGTATAAAAAGATTAGACTGATATCCAGTCAAGATAAGTTGGTGTGATAAGTTGGTGGCGCGCACTGGAGCTTCTGGTTTTTCTATTTACTTTTATTTACTTTCACCCGGGAATAATAGCCCAATAATAACGATATCGTTATCAAACTGTTTATAATAAATCTTAAATTTCTTAACTACAATCCTCGATATGCCTCTATATTTCCCAAATTCTTCTGTGTAAGTCTTGCCGATAATAGGATTTTTTAATAGTTCTTCAGTTTCTATGATAATCTGAGAAATAAAATTCAGAGTTTCCTCGGGAAGTAAATCTTTCACTCCTAAATTCTATAACTTTTTCCTCACAACAGGAGTCCATATAACATTACGGTAATCCATCATATAAAATCCTTTTTTGAAAGCGTTCTTAAAAGGTCCGAGGTCGTAATTCCCAATCCTTCCCTGTATTGTTCTTCACTTTTTTTGAACATATGCTCAAGCATTGGATCTGCCTCGACATCAGCTTTTATTGATTGCACATCTTCTTCCTGCAAAACAAGAGTAAACTTACCTTTGCCTGGTATAGAAAACTGTAAAACTGAGTTTTCGCTGTCCATGTTAAAAATGCAATTCATGAGTTCCTGCGAAGACAGAACCTTTCCCATTAAAGTCACCACCAATTAAATAGTTTCTATTCATATCATATCATACGCATTAACTTGCACAAAAGAATTCCGTTATATCTTCACCCAAAGACATGGTATAATCGGTAATGCCTTTTGTTGTAGTCCTTACTGTAGCGATTGTTGATGGTTAGCATATACTGCTAATGAATTATTAGAACCGCAATAGCAGCTAATTTGTGGGATAACACCCAACAGGAAATCCTAAAACTGCGCACGGTGCCAGACAGGCATGTGGCGTATATGAAAGAACCATGATTCTCCTGTGGGCTGAAGATTCTTCCCCGCTGGTGATTTCCTTTTTTTGCATTCCCAGATAATTTGGTATCCCGCACTAGATTTCTAGTACTGCTTTTGGCCCGCTTGCTTGTTTGTCTACGCTTAAAGACAGCGGTTACCCTCTGCCCTCCAAGACTAACTACCGGCGGTTGGCTAACCTTACCGGGCGGAATTCCCACCCGTTATATGATGTATGATGCAACCTGGCTCGGCCGCACTGCCTGGCACCGGGGGCTTCTTCACCGACTCCCCTGCCGCTTTCAGTCCCGCAAAGTGAATCACACCAGCAATTTGACGGGTACACACCCTAAGCACCTTTTGCTTCTAATGATTCCACACTTAGTCCTAAATTGTCGGAATATTCAATAAGTTGATAAGTTGGTGATAAGTTGGTGGCAGGCACCGGATAAGTTAGTTGGTGCCTGGCACCGAGGTCTGATTGACCTAATGCAAAAATAAAGATATAATTATATCAAAAAAGTGATATAAGGGTGTGAAATTATGATAATAAAACCATCCGCAGCATTGCGGAATGATTATTCTACGATATCAAAACTTGCAAAGGAAACAAAAGAGCCTATCTATATTACAAAGAATGGCGAAGGAGATTTGGTCCTCATGAGCATTGATGCCTTTGAAAAAAGGGAACAGATTTTACAGCTTCGGGCAAAAGTTCTGCAGGCAGAACAGGAAAGGATCAGCGGAGCGGAAACCCTCAGTGTTTCGGAAGCAAGGAGAAGATTAAGGGAGCGGGTAGATGAAGTTTAAAATTGAAATTCTGCCTTCCGCCTGGGAGGATTTAAAAAAGATTGAGGATTATTATCTGATACAGTTTGGCATGCAAACTGCAATTAAAGTCTGTGACCATATTTTGAATACTATAGAACGGTTGGAGGATTTCCCGGATTCGGGTTCTATGACAGTAGATGCATGGCTGAATGAACAAGGTTATCGTATGGTTATATGTAAAAAGCATGTAGCGATTTATCGTAAGATTAAGGATTCGATTTATATTTACCATATAGCTGATACACTTACAGAATATACCAAGCTATTTTATTAGGGGGGAAGCCAGAAACAACTTGCCCGTGTTCCCATTCTACAAGCAAGCATATGACTCCTGGGCACCGAATACCTGGGGGTGAATAAGTTGATAAGTTGGTGCCTGGCACCGGGGTCTG
>JAAZFJ010000380.1 GCA_012511795.1 Syntrophomonadaceae bacterium | reverse complement strand
TTCAGCTTGTAGGGGCGGTTATCAACAACGTTTTACATTTACCATTGCGTTCAGCTTGTAGGGGCGATTAGTAATCGCCCGTTGTTTACCGGGCTCGGTATACGTACCACGGCGGAAGCATGGTATGCGCCCCTGCTCCTCACGGATTTACTTAAACAATTTATCCACATCATCCTTAAAATTGGATAAAATTACTTTGCGTTTCAGCTTTAAGGTCGGTGTAACTTCATCAGCAGTTTCAGTAAATTTTCGGGAGACGATGACATAGTCTTTGACTCTTTCGTGTTCTTCCAGCTGACTGTTGGCCTCATCAATTGCTGCCTGGACTAATTCTTTTAGCTGTGGGATGGCAATAAAGTCTTCGCCTGCCTTGACACAGACTCGTTCGGCCCCTTCACCCACATATTCCAGTGCGCTTTCATCAAAGGGGATTTCAGCTTGTCTGAAATAAGCTGCAAAAGCATCAAAACTGGGAACCACCAGGGCGCCAATATATTTCTGATCGTCACCTATGGCCAAAACCTGATCCACCCATTTAGACAGAGAAAATAGATTTTCTATTTTGGCAGCGGGTACATTCTTTCCGGTATCCAAAACGATGATGCCTTTTTTTCGGTCCACGATTTTGATGTAGCCATCAGCCATCATTTCTACAATGTCACCGGTTTTAAAGAACCCGTCTTCAGTGAAGGCTTCTTTGGTGGCTTCGGGGTTATTCCAATATTCACGAATGATATTATCGCCGCGTACCAGCCATTCCCCGTCTTCGGCGATGCGGCCTTCCACACCGTGAGCTACCGGTCCTACAGAACCAGGCAGAATTTTAAATATGCGGTTCAGATTTATGGTATTACAGGTTTCGGTAAGACCGTACCCTTCTATGATTCTGATTCCCATGGCCATGAATATCTTGCACAGATCGGCGGGAAGTCCTCCGGCGGCAGAAAAGGCAAAGCGGTAATTCTTGCCCAGGAAGGAGCGAACTTTGCTGAATACCAGCTCATCAAATTTCAGGTATTTTTCCTTTAGTTCGGGGTCAAGGCCTTCGGTAAAATCAATGCCTTCCGACATATCAACAAAACCATTTTCGTCAGCCCGGGCTTCGGTAACCTGCAAACCTACCTGTAAAGCTTCTTCAAAAATAGCTGCTCTTTGAGGATCAGCAGAAGTCATTTCCCGCAAGGTCATAAATATCCGTTCATAAATACGCGGGACCGACATAAATACCGTAGGGTTAAAAGTCATAATATCTGCGATGATAGTGGAAGTGCTCTGAGCATAAGCGATGGTGGCGCCGCATTGTAATGCCATAAAATGCCCGCATTGCCTTTCATAAGTATGGGCTATGGGCAGGAAAGACAACCAGATATCCTCACAGGACGCCGAAGGTATCAGACGGAAATCCAGAGCATTGGCAGAGATCATGCTTAAGTGGGTATGAACGGCACCTTTTTGCTGGCCGGTGGTTCCGGAAGTATATACGATGCTGGCCCGATCCATCAGGTCTACCGAGCGCCAGCGCTCATAGTAGGTATCAGGATACTGCATCATATATTTTACGCCTAAAGCCCTTACATCATCTATGCTTAGTACATTCTCGGTGTTGGAAACAAATCCGGGACGCATGACGATAACTTTTTCCAAGGTGGGCATCTGATCCCACGCCTCCAAGGCTTTTTTCAGGTTTACTTCATCCCTGACATAGAGGAATTTGCTGCCGGAATCATTAACGATAAAAACCATTTCTTTAGTAGAAAGGGTAGGGTAGATGGTAACAGTAATACCACCGGAATTAAGGATCGAGAAATCAGCCCACATCCATTGCGGGCAGGTTGCACTCATGATAGCGGCCCGGTCTTGTTTTAGCATCCCCAGGGACATCAAGCCGCAGGCCAGTTCCTTTACGATTCTCCCTGTCTGGGCATAAGTCAAGGATTCCAGAGTATCAGGGGTGGGCTTCCACCATTGACAGCGCAGGTCACCATAGCGAACAACTGAATCATTGAACATTTGCGATAAAGTTACTTGATTGATCATACTTCTGTCTTTTGCCATGAATACACCTCCCAAAATTGAGTTACTGCTGGTATTAAAACAGGTACGCCAGTTGATCCCTCCTTACGCGGAAGTTATATTTGAATAGCGATTATTTCGAGGTGAAACTATTAACAGTAGAATAATTCTCCTAAAAACATATAAAATCCTGCAGGAATGTTTTGAATATTTACTGGTGCTTGATTTATTACCGGAGGCAGGGATTATAGGGAGGCGGCATTTTGCCTGCCGGGTCTGGTGCTGAAAAGGGATGCCCAGACACCAATCAGGCTTAAAATGCTGAAGATGATGAAGGCGGTCCTGCAGATCAGCAGCAACTGGCCGGCAGGGGCTTCGGCCAGGGTCATATTACCCATGAAAAAGCCGGTCAGCAAGGTCACGATGGCCATACTGAGTGCCTGGCCTATTAAACGGGCGGTTCCCAGTGATGAGGAAGCGACGCCATAAAAGGCTTTGCTCACGGAACCCATAATTGCATTGTTATTGGGAGAGGCGAAGAAAGCGACGCCGATCCCGATCAGCATCAAATCAGCAACCAGGAGCCAGATGGGAAACTGAGGAGATAAAAAGATAAATATTATTAGGCCCAGCCCGCTTAACCCCATTCCAAAGGCTGCGACGAACCCCGGATCTTTGCGGTCAGAAATTCGTCCGGCCAGGGGAGAGAAAATTGCCATGCAAACCGGCTGCGCCAGTAATATCAAACCCGCAGTCTGGGCTGGAAATCCGTATACTAACTGGAGGAATAAGGACATGACAAAGGTGATGGCAAACATGGCACTGTAATTTATCATGGCAGATAAATTGGCAAAGGTAAAACGATGATTGTCACGGAAAATCCGTATATTCAACAGAGGTTCAGTATTTCTCAGTTCATACAGGACGAAGAGGATAAGGAGTATCGCTCCTGCCAGAGCAGAAAAGGGCGCGAAGAAAACGCTGTTTAAGGAGGAAAGCCCGAATAAAAAGGCAGTCAGGCCTGTGGCATATAACAGACTGCCGGTCATATCGAATTTGCTGCTGCCCAGTCCTTTGAAGTCGCCTTTCAATTTGGCCATAGCCAGTCCGCAGGCGATAAAACTGATGACAACAACGGTCAGAAAAATACTGCGCCAGCCCAAAGTTTGGGTCATCCATCCGCCGATAAAAGGACCTAACGAGAGGCCCAGGTAAGTGGCAGATGCACTGAGGCCCAGGACGCGTCCCCGCTGCTGGGGCGGGAAGGCAGAAGTCAATATGGCCATACCGGTGCCGAAGATCATGGAACTGGCCAATCCCTGGCAGATGCGCAGGATGATCAATATATTGGCTGTGGGAGCGAAGACGCACAATAAAGAGGAGATTCCCAGGAGGAAGATGCCAATTACATATAATCTTTTTCGTCCCATTATATCAGCCAGGCTGCCAAAGGGCAGCAAAAAAGCAGCGGAGGCTAATAGGTAACTGGTAACGATCCAGCTAATGAGTACTGCACCACTGGTAAAATCAGCAGCAATAGCAGGAATGGCCAGATTAATAGAACTGCCTAAAAAAGTGGAAGCAAAAGAAGTTGTCATTACTACGATAAGCGTAGCTCTCTGCATACTGCGTTCCTGATCCATCCCATATCCTCATTTCAATCTTATCATGCTAAGTATATTCTTACGATTTGCTCAGGTCAATCCGCATATACGATATGTTCCATAAAGAGAACTGCCAAGAGGCCCATTACAAAGCCATTACCCAGCAAGGGCCTTAAGAGAGGGGGGATCGCGGAGGTTACTTCAGGCGGCAAAAAGGCAGTGATGATCCCCAGTAAGACTGGCAAAGCCAAAACCAGGGCATTATCGATTGTGTTTAAGGAGTTATGCTGCTGGGCCAGCATTAAGCCAGCTCCTATTTGTGAACTCATCAGATAAAGCATTACACTGCCAACTATTACTGAAGGGATGCTGCCGAAAAAACCGATCACCAGTGGCGAAAATGCCAGTAAAAGCAGTCCCAGCCCGGCAGGTAAAAGGGTGAACCGGGAGGCGTTGCCGGTTGAAACGATAATGCCCGGGCCGATAGAAAAATTGACCGGACCGATGACACCGAAAAAACCTGACAGCATATTGCCCAGCCCGGTAAAAGATACCCCGCGCTTGATTCGCTGGGGTTGGTCTTTCAGGTTAAGGACTTCACCTAC
>JAAZFJ010000051.1 GCA_012511795.1 Syntrophomonadaceae bacterium | reverse complement strand
T
This sequence comes from Syntrophomonadaceae bacterium, assembly GCA_012511795.1. GTDB lineage: Bacteria > Bacillota > Syntrophomonadia > Syntrophomonadales > Syntrophomonadaceae > UBA1368. Next base: position 3,449 of record JAAZFJ010000051.1, on the reverse strand, counting down.
AGTTCTCCCACAATCTGGTTGCTTTTCCATGCACCTGTACTCTATAATTTAAAGTTAAGCAGCCGATTAATTTCCCAATATATTTTATTATTCATCAGAGTAGAGGCCGGTGTTATTATTAAGATCGCATTCAGGTATTTTATATTCACAATTGGGATCCTTTTTATGGGTTTGGGAATCGCCCTGACCGCAAAGTCAAACCTGGGGACCACTCCTATGTCGAGCTTTACTTATGTGCTCAGTCTGCAGTTTCCCTTGACTTTCGGGCAGTTTACATTTCTGATGTCACTTCTGTATTTTATTATAGAAGTATTACTGGTGGGTAAAGATTTTCCCCGGGAACAATATGCGCAAATACTGATCATACCCATTTTCGGCTATTTTGTTGATTTGGGAATGTACCTGTTCAGCGCTGTCAATCCCGATGCATACCTGGCCAGGGTCATTACCCTGCTTTTAGCCTGTCTCATTCTGGCCATGGGGGTTTATCTGCAGGTGGTCGCCGATGTGCTCATAAATCCGGGGGAAGCCCTGGTGAAAGTCATCGCAGAAAAAACCAGAGTCAAATTCGGCAACGTCAAAATCATGTTTGACAGCACCCTGGCGGTCATTGCCATCATTACTTCCCTCTACTATTTCAGCTCCATTATCGGCGTCCGCGAAGGGACCGTGGTCTCAGCCATCCTTGTGGGCTATTTTACCAAAGTATACGATAAGATCTACAGGGGTTTGATCCGTAAAAAGAAGCGGTCCGTGAGAAGCGGAAGCAACTGATGGTGTGTAAGTGAAAGGCCGCTTAAAATAAGTCCCATAAAGCTATCCTGAATATTCATGTTTCATTATGAATCCCTTTGTCTGATTTAGATAAAGGGGTTTCGTGTTTTCTGCCTCTGCTCCTGCTAAGAGCTGTCCTTTGGGGGAAATATAACAGTATGCTTATTTCCTTTTATTGTCCTGCAGCCAATAAACAGAAAAGGGCTCGTTATTTTATTTAACAGGTTATAAGAAAGGAATCTAACCATGGCTGTCAAACAGTTTTCCATTATCCTGGCCGTAACTTTTGTGAGCTGGGCTGTGAGCGAAATAGTTCCGCTGCCGGTCCCCTATAATGTAGTGGGATTCATGCTGCTTTTTTTTGCTCTGTTATCAGGGATCATAAAAGAGCAGCAGGTGGACAAAGTATGTGACTTCATTTTAAGATACATGGCCCTGTTTTTTGTGGTTCCCATCGCCGGAGTCATAGAGTATGGGGATTTACTGAAGGATCAGTTTACAGAGATCTTTGTGCCCCTGGGGGTCAGCATTTTACTGGGATTTTTTGCAGCAGGGAAGGTGACCCAGTTCATCATCCATCGCGGAAATAGAAAAGAAACGGGTCATGGAATATGACATCAAGTGTTGATTTGCTTGCAAACCCATATGCCGGACTGCTGCTGACCATCGGAGCCTACGCCGTCGGCCAGGTGCTGTATGACAAAACCAGATGGGCATTTCTGCAGCCGGTACTGACTGCTTCCGTTATTGTCATCGTAATATTAAGTGTTTTTGACCTAAGCTATAGGAAATACTATGACCAGAATGCGGTCTTAAACTATATCCTGCCTTTGACTGCAGTGGTCTTAGCCTTGCCCCTGTACCGGAACCGCAGCATTTTGAAAAAACATGGAGCGGCTATTTTTGCCGGCATTATAGCAGGAACAGTTACTACCATGGGGACTGTGGCAGCAGCAGGGATTTTTATCGGAACGGATTTTCATACCATAATATCCCTGATCCCAAAAAGCGCTACCAATCCCATCGCTTTCGAAGTGTCCAGGATCATAGGCGGGATCCCCCCTGTCACCGTTGCCCTGGTGGTGATCACCGGAGTCATAGGCGGTGTGGCAGGGCCGGAAATGATGAAACTGATGGGCATTAGAAATGAGATCGCCAGAGGAATTGCCATGGGTTCCATTTCTCATGCCGTCGGCACAGCCAGATCATTACAGGAAAGCGAACTGCAGGGTTCCATGAGCAGCCTGGCCATGGCCTTGGCCGGTATGCTCACAGCGATTCTGGCCCCATTGATTGTGATGCTGCTATAAAGGGATAGACCCTAAAGTGAGGAAATAAAACGCCGGTCAGATCGACCGGCGTCTTCATAGCATTTTGTTAATAATTCTTTTCTACCCTTGCATATTGGCACATGCATTGGCACACTCGTGGCAGACTGTAGCGCACTGCTGGCAGTGATTGTCTTTAAACATAAAGCATTCCGTGGCACAAGCATCGCAGATGGTCCGGCAGACATTACAGATATATTTGGATTCTGTGTGATCCATGGACATGGTCTGTATGGCAAGGTTACATACATCCGCGCAAAGCCTGAGCATTTTGATACAATTCGCCCGGGCTTTTGCATCCGGTTCCTGCAGGCAGGAATTAAAGCATTGGTTGCAGACCTGCAGGCATTTATTGCAGGCATCGATACAAGCCTGATACTTGGTAATTGATGTTTGATTGATGGTCATGATCATCCCCCTTAAGATTTTTATAGCAACAAGCTATTTTATTTTTCTTAAATAGGGGGTGAAATATTCAGCATGGCTGTTATAAATAAAAATGAGCGCTACCTTTTGGGCTTTCTGTTAAGCTTCAACACAATATTTTGCTTTTCTGCCAGGGTGTTAAACCGGCTGGCTGCCAGTTTGGCTTTATCTTTTAAGGACAGCTGGTCTGATCCTGTTTCCGATGTGATTTGATCAATGACCAGTTTTAAATCCGGCAGTTCCAAAAGATTGACTGCCAGGCAGAAGAAACTCTTGCGCCGCCCGTCATTATAATTTGCCAAAAGATACTTTAAGATCTCCATTTTTTCAGCCAGCTCAGCCTGATAGGCGTCCATTCCAATTTCCCTGGCTTTCTTTACATCCTTTAGCTGATTACGGTGGGTGATAAAAGAGTCAAAGGCATCGATGCCATCGTATTTTTCACAGGGATATTCGTCGCACAAATAGCAGTATTCCATACCGCCCCGCTGCTGGCTGCACCTAGTGATGGCACATGGCTGATTCCCGGGTCCGCCCCCGCAGCCCGGACAGTAATGGTCCAGGTGCATCGAACACAGCCCGCAGTTTAATCCGCAAAGGGAAAATAAATTGTTGCTTCTTTGGAATTTTTTCATTTATATACCCTCCCGGTTAAATAACGCCGATCAGATGCCATAATTTCGCTTAGAGTTAAGGCCCGGTTCCTTCACTGTGGATCCGCCAGCCGCTCTGTGCTGATTCCTTCTTTAAAATAAGAAACCTCGGCTGCTCTCCGCTGGCAGAAGTGATCTCTTTTTTAAACTGATAATCAACAGTCACCGCATATTCTTTCATACCGGGTTCATTGTTCATCCCGCTCATTTCCCGCACATCGATGAGTTTTACCGATTTCACATTCCCTTCGCCGTCCATAAAAACATC
>JAAZFJ010000050.1 GCA_012511795.1 Syntrophomonadaceae bacterium | reverse complement strand
TTCTTTCAGCAATAAAGCCATTTCACGTCCCAAGGATTCTTCTCCCTTGAATCCTGCGTACACTACCATGGCGCTGTTTTCCCACTCACTGGTATATTCCGGCTGTACTTCGACTTTCAGATCAGTATTCGGTTCTGCCGCTCCTTGTTCAAAGAAAACCGCAGCCTCCTTTTCAATGGATTCCCGTTCTGCCATTAGTTCGGAAGGCTTGGCTGTGCTGTATTGTGGCAAATACTGAACTGCCCAGAATACACTTACACTTTCAGCCATTCCCTGATAGTCACCATTTTCATAAGAAGTATAAAACTTTTCCACTGTTTTTTCCGGTCCATTTACGGGGCCATAGGCAGCAAAAATATACATTGCGGCAAAAATGAGCACACTAAGTATGGGTAAAATTATGGGGACGCCTTCTTTTTTAGTTTCCAATATCAAATTTCCCCCTTTTCTAATAAAATGAATTCTAGATAGAATCCGTACAATAACTAAAATTGTAACAGAGAAAAGATATGGCTACAATCAATTGATATTCAGCCAGGGAGGAAAACAGTGAAAAAAATCGTTATAATCGGAGCAGGTCCCGCAGGTATGATGGCTGCCATCACCGCTGCCAAAGCAGGCAGTCAGGTCACTGTGCTGGAAAAAAAACAGGAGCCCGGCAGGAAACTTAAAATAACCGGCAAAGGCCGCTGTAATATAACATCGGCTCTTGATACGGAACATTTTCTATCCGGTTACCCAGGCGGGGGGAAATTTCTATATAGTGCCATAAATGAATTTTCCAATCAGGATCTGATCCGGTTTTTTACTGAGCGGGGAGTTCCCTGCAAAGTGGAAAGAGGCAACAGGGTGTTTCCCTGTTCAGACCGGGCCGAAGATGTGGTCAATGCCTTAAAAAAAGAACTGGATAAGCAAATGGTTAAAATAATATGCAATTACCGGGCTGAGGTACTGGTTATTGAGGATAACCGTATAAAGGGAGTAAAAAGCGATGACAAAATGCTGTCTGCCGACGCTGTCATCATTGCCGCCGGTGGCATGTCCTATCCGGGCACCGGGTCTACCGGTGACGGGTACAAACTGGCTGCCCAGGCAGGCCATCAGATTATAACGCCCAGGGCGGGACTGGTGCCGCTGGAAACGGAAGAAGCCTGGGTAAAAGAACTGAAAGGTCTTAGCTTAAAGAATGTGCAGCTCACCTCTTTTAAAGAAAACGGCAGCAAGATCAACCAGGATTTTGGTGAAATGCTTTTTACCCATTTCGGTCTTTCCGGGCCCATCGTCTTAAGTCTAAGCCGGGATATCGGCGAATATTTATATAAAAACCCCGGTAAAACTGTAAAAGCAGCCATTGATTTAAAGCCTGCCTTGACTGAGGAAGTGCTGGAAAATAGAATTGACCGGGACTTTGTTAAATATTCCCGCAAGCAGTTTAAAAACTCGCTTAATGATCTGCTGCCACAAAACCTGATCCCGGTCATTATTGAACTCAGCGGTATCGACCCGCACAAGGAAACTAATTCCATCACCAGGCAGGAGCGGAAAAAGCTGGTGGAGATGATCAAAAATTTAACAGTCACGGTAAAAGGAACCAGGCCTATTGCAGAAGCAATTGTTACTGCCGGCGGTGTAAAACTCAAAGAAGTAAATCCTAAATCCATGGAGTCAAAGATCATAAAGGGCCTCTTTTTTGCCGGTGAAGTATTGGATATCGATGGTTACACCGGGGGATTCAATCTGCAGGCGGCCTTTTCCACAGGTTTCGTATCTGGAAAATACGCCTCCGAAATAACATGGTGAAAGCAAGGCGGGACAAGACTCCATAACTTTTCAGACGCGTTGACTGTGCATGCTATATCTGCTAATATGTGAAAGAATTATAAGCAGAAAAAAGCTTTTATAATCTATCATATTGGAGGAATCATAAAATGGCCAAATACGATATGTATAATGGATCGAGTGATTACATTGTATCAGACGAACTTAGAAATAGTGTTAATATAGCGATTGCTTTGCAAAAACCGCTGTTGATCAAAGGAGAGCCCGGAACCGGCAAAACCATGCTGGCCCAGAGTATAGCCGACTCACTGGGGAAAAACCTGCTGATCTGGAACATCAAATCCACCACCAAAGCTCAGGAAGGACTGTATGTGTATGATACGGTGCAAAGGCTTTATGACAGCCAGTTTGGTGACCATGATGTAGCTGATATCAAACAATATATAAAATTGGGCAAACTGGGAGAAGCTTTTAACTATGAGGAACAGGTAGTATTACTTATCGATGAAATAGACAAAGCCGATCTGGAATTTCCCAATGACCTGCTCTGGGAGTTAGATCAGATGAGCTTTTACATTCCGGAAACCAAGGAAACCGTTACTGCTAAAAACAGGCCCATTGTGATCGTTACCAGCAACGCTGAAAAAGAACTGCCGGATGCTTTCCTGCGCAGATGCATATTCCATTACATTGCTTTCCCGGACCCGGAAGGCATGGAAAAAATCATCAGAGTACACCATCCCAAATTGGAGAAAAAATTACTGGAACAGGCCATGGAGACTTTTTACATGCTAAGAGAAGTCCCTCACCTGCAAAAGCGTCCCAGTACCAGTGAACTCATCGACTGGTTGCAGGCTCTGGTAGTAGGCGGTATCAACCCCAATACCATTAAGTCCGAGCTGCCTTTTTTAGGTGTACTCCTTAAGAAAAATGAAGATTTAGATACCCTGTTAAACGGGCTTTATAAGAAAAGTCAAACCCAAAGCCGGACAGTGATCAGCAGTTCGCTGAATCGCTATCGTTAATAGCTTTTAGGAGAATAAAAATGTTTACAAATTTTTTCTATACCCTCAAACATTTTGGCATACCTGTTTCCATGAACGAATGGGATAGCCTTTTGGAAGCTTTGGAAGCAGGCATGGGCGGAGCCAGCCTCACTGGTTTCTACCATTTGTGCCGGGCTGTCCTGATCAAGACCGAGGCTCATTACGACAGATTCGACCTGGCCTTTGCCACCTTTTTCCGTAATATTGAAACACCCGAAGGACTGCCGGATAAAATCTGGGAATGGCTTGACAAAGAATTGCCGGAACTGGAAATTACCGAGGAAATGCGCCGCAATCACCAGCAATTGGATTTGGATGAACTGAAACGGATGCTGGAAGAAAGACTGGCTGAGCAGGATGGTGAACACCATGGCGGCAATAAATGGGTAGGAACCGGTGGTACTTCACCCTTTGGCCATTCAGGCTATCATCCCGGCGGCATCCGTATCGGCGGTGAATCCCAACACTTGTCAGCTGTAAAAGTAGCCGGGGAAAGGCGCTTCCAGGAATTCAGGACTGATGAAACCTTAGGGATCAGGCAGTTCCAAATTGCCCTGCGCAAACTGCGCCACTTGACCACCCGTCTGGAAGGAGCCAAAACCGAACTTGATCTGGATGCTACAGTTGACAAGACCTGTGATAATGCGGGCAGGCTGGAGCTGGTTTGGGAAAGGCCGCGGGAAAACGGCATTAAGGTATTACTCTTAATGGATTCCGGCGGCTCCATGGTACCCTACGCTCGTTTATGCAACCAGCTGTTTACGGCAGTAAACAAGTCTTCCCATTTTAAGGATCTGAAAATCTTCTACTTTCACAACTGTATTTATGACTGGCTCTTTCATAGTTCCAGGTGCAGCAACGATGATTATACAGATACCGAATACATCCTTAAAACATACAGTCCCGATTACCGGGTGATCATTGTTGGTGATGCCAGTATGGCTCCCTCGGAATTATCCCGGGTAGGCGGTGTCATCGAATGGGGGCTGTATAATGACAAACCGGGCATCGACTGGCTGCGAAGGATCAGGCATCATTTTGAATATTCAGTGTGGCTCAATCCTATTCCCAAAGAATTCTGGGATTGGACTGAAGGCTCCTGGACCATAAATAAGATCGCTGAGATCTTCCCCATGGAAGAACTTACTGTTGACGGACTGGACCGTTCAGTGAGCAAACTGCGCAGTAAATATGCCATACAGGCAATTTAACCTAATCAAAGGGAGGAACCTGAAATGCAGCATGTATATGAAGGCAAAACCAAAAGCGTTTTCAAACGGGACGATGGTTTGTATGTACTGATATTAAAAGATGATGTAACCGGTGAAAACGGGCAGATCGACCCGGGTGCCAACAATATTATGGGTGAGCTTCCCGGCATGGGCAAGGCTTCACTTAAAATGTCCCGTTATTATTTCAACCTGTTAAATGACCGGGGAGTAAAAACCCATTATGTAGATTCCAATATCGAAGAAAACAGCATGATTGTTAAACCGGCAGAGTTTTTTGGACATGGCCTGGAAATAATTTGCCGCTTTGTGGCCTGGGGAAGTTTTTTGCGTCGTTACGGAAAATACTGTGAAGCCGGACAACCTTTAAACGGCCTGGTGGAAGTGACCATCAAAGATGATGACCGGGGAGACCCGCTGATAACTGATGAAGCCCTTGAACAATTAGGGATCATGACCTTAGCCGAATATCATCAGGTAAAAGAGTCAGCCCGGGAAATTGCTGAGATCATCAAAGCTGATCTTAAGACACGTGACCTTAAATTATACGATATAAAGTTTGAATTTGGGCGTGTTGATGGTGAGATCACTTTGATCGATGACATTTCCGGGGGGAATATGCGCGTTTTTGATGCTCAGGACAAGCAGGTAGGTCCTCTGGACTTGGCAGAGCTGATTATTGGCGAAAAAAGCAGAATATAATCCTTGAAAAAAACTTGCCGGATAAATATAATTGAAGCATAATTATTACAATAACTAAATGTCTATATTCGAAATATCTGTCAGTAAAATGAGGGGGGTTATATAATGGATTTTAATTTATCCAAAGAACAGGAGTTGATTCAGAGAGCGGCACGGGAATTTGCCGAGAAGTATATCGAGCCCATCGGTCACCAGATCGATGTGGAAAATTCCATACCGCCGGAAATCATTTCCGGATTGGGTGAACTGGACATGTTTGGGATTCCCTTTGCGGAAGAGTATGGCGGAGCAGGCTCAGGTTATTCCAGTTATGTTCTGGCCATGGAACAGTTTGGTTCGGCATCCTCCGGAGTAGCTATGATTCTTTCAGCCCATACCCTGGGTTTGGGCGCCATCTCAGTTTTCGGAACCGAAGAACAGAAGAAGAAGTATATGCCCAAATGCTGCAAAGGTGAACACATCGCATCCTTTGCCTTCACTGAGCCTGGCACCGGTTCTGACCCCAAACAAATAGCAACTACTGCCACAAAAGAAGGCGACTTTTACATTTTAAACGGTACCAAAAGATTTATTTCCAATGCCGGATTCCCCGGACCCCTGGTCTTGATGGCCAAAGAAACGGAGAGCGGCAGAGTTACCGCTTTTATCGTGGAAAAGTTCTGTGAAGGCTATTCTATATCAGAACCCTGGGAAAAGATCGGCATGCACGGCGGTCCCCTTTTGGATATTTATCTGGAAAATGTAAAAATTCCTGCGGAAAACCTCTTGGGACAGTCTGGATTTGGTTATCCTATACTGCAGTTGGGAATTTCCTACGGAAAAGTAGGTGTAAGTTCAACAGCCTTAGGCGGGCTTCTTGCCAGTTATAAGGAAGCTGTCAAGTATGCCAAGGAAAAAACCCACCGGGATGAGCCTATCGGCAAGTTTGCCACCATTAAAGTCGCTATTGCAGATTTGGCCGAAAAGTATGAAGCATCTAAATGGCTGGTTTACCGGCTGGGATATTTGGCTGATACCTTAAAAGACCCCATGCAGTTTGCCAAGGAAGCTGCCCTTGCCAAAGACTTTGTCTGTGAAGAAATGATCAATGCCTCACGGATCTGTATGAATGTACATGGTTCCTACGGCTTGATGAAGGACTATAAAGCAGAGCGTATTTACCGGGATTCCATCATGGGCTCCCAGGTGGAAGGCGTATCAGATATGCAAAAGATGATCGTCGCCGGCGTCATTTTAGGAATGAAGTAATGAATATTTTTTTAAAGGAAACCATTGGTGGTTTCCTTTTTGCTTAAAAATAAGGTAATATATTAACTATTAATATATTAATTATACTAGAGTGTTGAAACGGGGTGCATAACAGGTGGAAAAATTTGATGTGATCATCGTAGGCGGAGGGTTGTCCGGTCTGGCAGCAGCTTACACTCTTGCCCAGGAAGGTCTCGAAGTGCTGGTCCTGGAAAGAGGCGACTACAGCGGGGCCAAGAATGTGACCGGCGGCCGCCTATATGTAAACCCGGTACGGGAACTATTCCCTGATTTATGGAAAAAGGCCCCCTTTGAAAGATTCATTGCCCATGAACAAGTGGTCATGATGGCCAAAGAACGTTCTGTGACTATTGATTACAGCGGCAGTGAACTGGCTGTTGAACCATACCAGAGCTACAGTATCCTGCGCGCCAAATTTGACCGCTGGCTGGCCAAACAGGCAGAACGCAAAGGGGCTATGCTGGTTACCAAGAACCGGGTCGATGATGTGATCATGGAAAACGGCAGGGTGATCGGTGTCTGGGCAGGGGGAGAAGAATTACGCAGTGATGTGGTCATTGCCTGTGATGGCGTTTTATCATTCACAGCAGAAAAAGCCGGCCTTAGAAAACCTGGCAGGGCCAATGACTATGCAGTCGGTTACAAGGAAATTATTGAACTGCCCCTGGAAGTGATCGAAGCCCGCTTCAACCTGGAAGGTAATGAAGGAGCAGCCCGCCTGTTCATGGGAGAAGTGACCCAGGGTATGTTTGGCGGCGGTTTCCTTTATACTAATAAGGAAAGTATCAGCTTAGGCGTCGTGGTAGGTATCCATGATTTGATGCAGGGTGAAGTGGCAGCACCGGAACTGATTGATTTATTTAAGCAAAGACCGGAAATAAGAAGATTGATAAAAGACGGCAATACTGCTGAATATTCCGGTCATGCCATACCTGAGGGCGGGTTAAAAGCCATGGGGAAACTCTTCGGCGACGGCATACTGGTAGCCGGAGATGCAGCAGGAATGGCGATGAATATAGGGATTACAGTCCGGGGCATGGAATATGCCCTGGCTTCAGGCTATATAGCCGCCCAAGCATATCTTAAGGCCAGGGAAAGACAGGATTATAGTGCCGCAAGTCTCTCTGTCTATCAGAAGCTTTTAGATGAGAGTTTTATTATGAAGGATTTCAACAGTTTCAAAGATGCTCCCCAGGTTCTGGAGAATCCCCGTTTCTTTAATTATTATCCGGAAATGGTGGGCGATATGATGAAAGAAATATATGAAGTGCCCAACGGACCGAAAAAGAAAATTTTTCCTACCGTTAAAAGCCGGCTGAAGTTCGGCGAGTTGATGGCCATGGCAGGAGACTTAAGGAAGGTGATGAAGATATGAGCGAAGTATTAGGGTTAAAAGAAAAACTGGGCCGCAATGTTTTCAAGCATAGTGAGCATCGTCATATCAATATCAAAGAAGGCAGAGAAAAAGACCCGCAGCTTAAAAAAGCAGTCTTGGTATGTCCCGCCGGGCTTTATAGTGTAAATGACAACGGTGAAGTGGAACTTACCATAGACGGATGTCTGGAATGCGGCACCTGCCGCCTGGCCTGCGGCCCGGAGCTATTAGAGTGGAACTATCCCGATGGCGGGGCAGGGGTACAGTTTCGTTTTGGGTAGGTTTTTAAAAATATTGAACGGGAGGTAAAAAAAGTGAACATAGTGGTGGCGATGAAACAAATTCCCGATTTACAGCAGATAAGAATACGCAATCGTCAGCCGGTTTTTGAAGATGTGCCTTTGACTTTGGGGCCTATCGACAAAAACGCCCTGGAAGCTGCAGTTGCCATTAAAGAGCAGCTGGAAGCCCAGGTGACAGTCCTTTCTGCCGGCGATGAGAATGTTGAGGATACCGTCAAAGAAGCCCTGGCAGCAGGAGCAGATCAATGTTATCTGGTCTTGGATGATGCATTGAAAAATGCCGAAAGCAGTGTTACTGCAGAAGTATTGGCTGCAGCCCTAAAGCAGATGGAAGATAAACCGGACCTGATCCTTTTCGGGGAAGGCAGCGGTGACAATTATTCAGGCCAGGTAGGATCCCGGGTGGCAGCGATCCTTGACCTGCCCCAGGTAGGTTATGCCAGCGCTATCGAAGTAGGGGAGGGCAAAGCAGTTGTGACCCGTTCCCTGGAAAACTGCGAAGAAGTAGTGGAAGTAACATTACCGGCAGTAGTAACCGTTATAGCAGGAATCAACGAACCACGGATACCTTCAGTGAGCCAGATCCTTAAAGCTGGCAGGAAGCCTAAGGAAATCGTGGAGCCGGACGAATTAAATCTTGATTTGGAAAACGCCAAAACAGACACCTTAAGCAATCTGGCCCCTGAAACACAACGCAAACGGGTAGTCGTCAAAAGTGTTGATGAGCTTATACAAGCCCTCACCAGTGAAGCTTTGATCGGGAGGTAATGAGAATGACAGCAATACTGATATACAGTGATCAGGATAATTTTGCCCTGGAACTGGTTACTGCTGCCCGAAGCCTGGGAGCGGCTGAGGTCAAAGCTGTAACCATTAACAATGAAGAACAGGCCCAGGTGCTGGCAAACGCCGGTGCCCAGGTGCTGAAGATCGATAATGAAGCGGTGGTATCAGCCGATGTAGCAGCGGTTGCAGCCGCAGTTGCCCAGGCTGCGGAAAAGGCTGGCACAGATACGGTGCTCTTGACTTCCAACCGGCGGGGCAAGGAACTGGCGGGAAGACTGGCCCAGATCATGGGGGCAGGCTGCCTGACAGATGTAAGCAGCATCAAAATAGAAGATGGTCAGATTAAGTGCCAGCGCAATGCTCTGGGCGGTGCAACCGTAGCAGTCCAGACCATTACCACAGATAAAAAAGTGATCGCCGTTATGCCCCGCACTTTTGAAGCAGCAACCGGTGCCGGAGGAAGTATGGAAGCGATTCAGGTTAATATACCCGCCGCCACTATAAAACTTTTGGAAGTAAAAGCAAAAAGCGGTGACGATGTAGACATAGAAGCAGCGGAAGTAATTGTTGCCGTAGGCCAGGGATTAAATGACGCCGGTCAGCTGCCCATGATTGAACAATTGGCGAAAAAACTGGGCGGGGAAGTAGCCTGCAGCAAACCGGTAGCCACTGATAAAAAATGGCTGTCAGAAGAAAGGATTATCGGCTTGTCAGGCAAAAATTGCAAGCCTAAACTGGCCGTTTTACTGGGTATATCCGGACAGGTACAGTTTACCGTGGGAATCAGGGATGCGAAAACCATTGTCTCTGTAAACACAGATGAAAATGCCTCAATAAATACCATGGCAGACTATATTTTGGTGGCTGACCTGCACCAGGCTGTAGCAGATATGAACGGAAAGCTGTAAAGGCGTGAGGCGAACAGTTGGAAAGTAGAAAGTTGGAAGGTTGAATAGGCGTAGGGGCGTGCGTATTGCTTGCCTGCCTGCCTGTGCCCTATAGGGCA
>JAAZFJ010000379.1 GCA_012511795.1 Syntrophomonadaceae bacterium | reverse complement strand
TGCCCCACCGTCATGTTGTTTTTTAATACCGGAAAAATTTCAAAAGGTGATGCGTCCATGATGTAATAGGTTCCATCGGCACGTTCAACATAATGAAATCCAAAACCATATTCTTCTCCCATATCGATGCCAACCTCTACTTCACTTATCCGTACTGATTCATTAGGGACGGCCTGTCCGCTGATGCGATCAACGATTCCCGACATCCCATCAGGATAATTGACAAAGAACGTGCACTTCAGTCCCGGTTCGGATAAATAGGTCGCTGCCCTGGACAAATCGACCTGAGGCGCTGGCTGAGCTGGCACACCGGGTGTGTTCTGTCCGCCGGTATTAACTGCTTGACTGCCGTTTTGCTGGGTCACCGCTTGTCGGGGTACACCATTATCTCCGCCGGGCTGATCCTTGGAAAGCCACCAGTAGATTCCTCCGCCAGCTAAAAACAACAAGGCCAGCACGGAGATCATAATGACCAAAGCGTTTTTGCTCCCACCGGGATTGGTTCCTGGCGGGGCATAATTTCTGCCGGGCATAGCTCCAGGCCCTCCCACAGGCTGTGCGGGAGTCTGGGGCTGTTGATAAGTCGGTGCTGCCGGAGGCGGTGCTGCTGGTCTCTCGGGCGCAGCAGGGGCAGCAGGCTTCCCGGCTATGGTATTGATGTCAAAACCGCATTCACCGCAGAACCTGTCTCCCGGTGTCAAGGGCGCTCCACAGTCCGGACAAAATTTTAATTCACTCATTGCTTTTCACTTCCTTAATTTTCGGGTATTTTATACCGGTGTTCCGCATTTTGTACAAAATTTCTTACCAGCTTTCAGTTCAGCACCGCACTGACCGCAAAATTTCATAACCAGAGCCTCTGTTTTGGCAGCTTTCGCTGGAGCAGTGCCGCCGATCACCTTCTGCAGTGCTTCGATCCATTTTAACAATGTCTGGTTTAATTCCGGCAAAGTGCTGGCCTGATGACGAAAGCGTGTATCTCCTCCTGCTCCGATCTCAAAGGAGAAGAGATGATTGGCAAATGCTGTGGGCGTCAGGAACATCCGGGAAAGGCTTTTCTCCTGTCCGTTGATCAAAGCCGTAGCCTGGCATGCAACTGATCCCAGCCAGCTGGTAATGACTTCCGTGCCCATGATCCGAGAGCGTTCCCCCAAAGTCAACACATTTTCATTGCTGGTCAAAAATCCTAATTCTTCAACTTTTTTAATGTGCTCCGGTTTCAAAGCGATACTGATCCCCTTTAGTCCCGGGGTGATTTCAAACATGGTGGGTAACAGCCAGCGTTTATCTTTACTGGACAGCGAACGTTTGAGCAGTTGGACAAAATCCTGGGTGCTGATAGCCAGATCCAGACCGCCCCGGTAATCCAGCATACTTTCCATATAGGAACGGCGATAAATGTCGATGCAGTGCAGCGCACATAAAAGGACCTCCGCTCCCAGTACTTCAGGAAATACAGGCTGATATGCGCTTGCCGCTTTCGAGGCATAGATATCTGACCACCATTCCAGAAATGATTCTTCATTATCGAAAAACAGCAGCAAAATGTTGCCATCACTGCCCTGAAACTGTGCCAAAACATCATTATCTTCCAGGGAGAGAAAAGCATTATAGTTTTCTTCTGCTGAACCGGCTCCCCCGCGGATAAACTCGATCTTCAAATCCGGTGCCAGCAATTTCTTCGCAATCGACACAAAATTGGCACTTTCGGCCAGCGGTTTGAAGAATTCCGAAGGACTGCTGATCGCAGCCTGTTCAGCATGATAACTGAAAGACGAAAGCTGATTCCCGTTCAATCCAGAACGTCTGAACAAATGATCGATATCTGCCGGTGCCAACTTGAATATCTCGATGTTACCCAGCTTTTCCATATTCATTCCCATATCAATGCCTCCTGACTATTATATTTCTCCCTTTATCTCTGCGCAGTTCTGATCGCGCCGATGCGACTTGATACTTTATCCAGGAAGTCCCCGGGTGAATGATACCCCAGTTCCTGTAAACGGACTGCTCTGGCTGCCGGTGAAAGATCATTGTTTTTAATGACCGCAATCGCTTCTTTCATATTATCGGGCATCGCTTCCACCCGGTAGCCCATATTCCGATAACTGCTTTCTACCGTTTGTGCTACATTCGCCGTTTTTCGCAATTGTTCCATAGCCTCGGTCTGATTTCGCATCACCTGGGCCGGAGTATCTCCAGAGTTCCAGTAATCATCGAATTTATGTTGTTCCATCAAAGATAATTGTTCCGGATCCATCATAGTCCCCTGCCCTCTCTGGGTCAGTTCATATCCAGTGGAAGGCCGCATCGGGCGGCCGTCGATCGTAACAAAGTCTACCCCGCGGTCGATCTCGTCCTGCGTCAGTTCGATCATCGGTCTGCCGGGCTGGTCGCCATCCGGTATATGCCAGGTGCGCTGGTCGCTGAAGTCACGGCCGGCGGACAGATCAAATTGATCCATGGCGGCTTCTTCATGATGTTTGGCCCATTGCTGGAAGCGTGTTGCATCATCCATATTTGCCCAATCAGTTTGCGGGAACCTTCTGCTGGCCTCATCAACGCTGAAACCTGAGTTTTCCGCAAAAGCCTTATAATAAGTGTCTTCCCACTCGGTTTTGGGAACCTCCACCCATTCAGGCCCATTAGGACCATGCACCAGTCTCTCAGCAATCACGTCGTTGTCTGTATTTACATTCCATGGATCCGGCTCAGTACCTGGTGTGCGCACTGTTCTGCACCGTACTTCGCCGGGGTCATTCTGAGGATACCTGGTCCGCAGGTGATCTTCCACCGCCCCATAGGAAGGTTGATGTATATTCTCATCCATCGAACGATTGAATTCCATCTGTATGCCACGGGCTTCCTGCGGTGTCAGTTGGCTTCCCAAACCATCCGTTTCCTGAATGCTTTTCAGTGTTCTCATGGTAGCCGGGTCGGATTTCATTTCCATGATCTCTTCAACCGTCAATGGTTCTCCCCGCTGCACTTTTTCTGACAGGTTCCAGAC
Organism: Syntrophomonadaceae bacterium; assembly: GCA_012511795.1. Lineage (GTDB taxonomy): Bacteria > Bacillota > Syntrophomonadia > Syntrophomonadales > Syntrophomonadaceae > UBA1368. The sequence continues at coordinate 8,832 of JAAZFJ010000379.1, read as the reverse complement.
TCTTTCCTCAGCCTGCACCTTATATTCATCATAAATTGCTTGCTCCCTGATCAATTCCTCTCGTCTGGAGGGGGGCAGGTTATCAAATTCTTTTATATTCTCCTGCACGGTTCTTTCTGCCCTGTTTAGTGCAGCCGGATCTGCCAGAACTTCATCCGGAGTCCTGCCACCACGATTCAGGGGCAGATGATCCGGTTCACCCGGCATCTCGTCTCCGCCACCCGGCGGTCTTCCATCCGGTGGTTCACCCGGTCCGTCTCCCCCTGCTGCGGAAGACTTCGTTGGTGCGTCGCTGAAATCCTCTCCGGCTTGCCTGGATCCCGGAACTCCATCAGCGTCCTTTTGTGTTGCTGCCTTGCCGGCACCAGGAACTCCATCAGCATCTGTTTGCACTGCCGCTTTGCCAGGACTTTTGGTTACATCGTCGCTGGTGCTGGAGGTTGCTTTACCCGTTCCTCCTGCTATGTCGTCTGTGGTGCTGGAAGCAGTTTTTCCAGTACCACCAGTTATATCATCACCGCCGTCTGGGGCTCTGCCTACTCTGGCTCCCAAATTATCGGCGGCAGCTGTTTTACCTCCGCTTTCACCCACATCAGACCAGCCATCGCCGGCAGATTTTGCGGCCCCGCCAGCCATATCTCCGGTCGTACCGGGTACTGCTTTTCCTGCGCCTTTGGTGACATCATCGAATGAATCTGCTACCGATTTCATGCCATAATCCATTCTGGCACTATCGATAATCTCTTTAGCCGCCTGGTCACTGCCTATATCCACCAGGCGTTTATTGATCTGGTCAATGGATTCTTCCGCTGAATCTTTAGTGACCATACCCAGGGCTTTGCTCCACATCTGATTTTTAGCGCTGACTTTCAGCAAGGCAGTTTCGATAAAATCTGCGGCCTTATTAGTAAAGGCGGGGAATCTTTCCATCATCTCTCCCATAGCCTTACCGCCGGCTTCACCTGCCAGCCACCCCATTTGCTCTCCCAGGACAAATAATCCAACTGCTTTAGAAACTGCTCTAAAATCAGATCCACCTTTATCGATCTCATCCTTGATGCGGTACATGGCTTCCGCCACATTCATAGCCCCGTCCAGGGTCACGTAAGTAAGGCTCGCGCCGCCGGCCAGTCCGCCGGTAGCCCCCATGATCATAAGTCTTGCCCCCATGCCCAGCCAGGAAGTACTGCCATCGGCCTTCTCGCCGGTAACTACTTCTTTGGCGGTAGCTGCGTTGGCTTCCAGAGCCCAGCCCACGTTTTTGACCCAATCCTCTTCCCATCGTTCTCCAGTATCGGCTGTGGTTTTGCCCAGAATTCGATTGTCGATGACGCCGCGTATTTTGTCCATTTTTTCCTGATCCAGCTCTTTGCCGGCCAGCATGTCATCCTTAAGGCCCTGGATCGCCTTATCTACATCACCGGGGCCGCCCGGAGTTCCGATATCATATTTGTCAGCAGCATTTTGCATTTGCTCCAGTTTGCGCCAGTCTTCCATGTGTTTGTCTATGGCTTTGCTGGTCGCATCCTCGCGTCTGGCCATCTTCTCCAGCTCAGCAGCTGACCATTTCTTATCATCAGCTACTTGATCCTGCCATTTATTAAAATCATTGATATAGGAGTCCAGATCTTCATTGCGGATCTTGCCGCCGGTCAAGATATTCTCCCATTCCCCGGTTTCAGCATTGTAATCTAAAACGTAATCGCGGCCGTCTTTACCGGGCAGGGTGATCGTATCACCATGCTGTGGTCCTGAAACCGGCGGCATGTCAGGAATCGTGTCCTGTGGGATCTCCCCTTCTCCGGGGTATGTGTCCGGGGGTATATTCCCTGCATCGGGAATATCTTCTTCGGGTATGGGCAATCCTGAACCCATCTGCCCTTCCGGTGCTGCCGGAGCATCCTGATCTATCCCATGATTCTTCAAGGTATTCATGGGATCTTCCGGCCCGATCACACCGGTGTCCTCAGGAACCGGAACAGTTAGTTTTTCCGGCTCCGGTTTCGGGATCTCATCGGTCCAGGGCTTGGCACCGTATTTTTCCACGGTCCGATGATACGGTTCTCCCAGGGGCGGTTTGGTCGGCTCCCAAGCTTCTCTTCGCCCGCCCAGGTCAACAATTTCACCATCAAAAGGATTACGGGTATCTACGTTCCATAAACTGCCTTCTTCATAGGGGTTTTGAGTCCAATGCATCCCTGCCCGGTCATAGCCGTCGGCATTATAACCGCTCCAGTGATAACCATCCTTGCCATATCCCTGTTTATCAAAGCCCCATGGGTCGCGGCCGCTGCGGTTATATCCCTCGAAATTGAAACCTTCCCGGTCATAACCATCCCGATCAAAGCCGTGCTCATTAAAGCCTTTTTTGTCATAACCATCTGCATCATAACCTTCCTGGGACTGGCCTTCCCGGTTATATCCATCCCGGTCGTAACCATCAGCATCATAACCATTCTTATCGTAGCCTTCACGGTCCCAGCCATTCTGGTCAAAACCGTTCCGGTCATAACCTTCCTGGTCCCATCCGTCCTTGTTGAAACCTTCCTTGTCAAAACCCTGTTTATCATACCCCCTGGCATCAAAACCGCTGCGGTTAAATCCCTGGCGGTCATAACCATTTACGTCATAGCCTTCCCGATCAAAACCTTCCGGGTCAAATCCATTGCGCCCGTATCCTTCCCGGTCGAAGCCTTCTTTATTGAAACCCTCGCGGTCATAGCCTTCCGTATCGAATCCGGCTTTGTTAAAGCCTTCCCGGTCCAGTCCTTGCTTATCGAAGCCCAGACGATCGAATCCTTCCTGGTCAAAGCCCGCCTGGTTGAAGCCCTCCCGGTCATAGCCTTCTGTATCGAATCCGGATTTATCAAATCCTTCCTTGTCAAAACCGGCTTTATCAAAGCCTTCTTTGTCAAAGCCTTCAGCATTAAATCCGTTTTTATCGAAACCTTCCTTATCGAAACCTGCTTTGTCAAAGCCCTCCCGGTTGAAGCCGGCTTTGTCGAAGCCCTCTTTGTTGAAACCTTCTTTGTCAAAACCTGCCTGGTTAAAGCCCTGCCGGTCATAGCCTTCCTGGTTATATCCCTGCCGGTTAAAACCTTCAGAATCATAACCGGTCTTATCGAAGCCTTCTTTGTCAAAGCCTGCCTGATCAAATCCTTCCCGGTTGAAACCTTCTTTGTTAAAGCCAGCCTTATCAAATCCTTCTTTATCAAAACCTTGTGCATTGAAACCGGCCTTATCAAAGCCCTCTTTATCAAAACCAGCTTTGTCGAAACCGTCTGCATCAAAGCCTTCCGCATCGAATCCATTGGCATCAAAACCATCCCGGTCAAAACCTTGTGCATTAAATCCATCTTTATTGAATCCATCTTTGTCAAAGCCGTTTTTATCGAAACCATCCTGGTCATATCCTTGCGAATTATAGCCATCCCGGTCATAATCCGAACTGTTCCGTCCTTCGCTGTCAAATCCTTCTTTATCATAACCGGCCTTGTCATAACCTTCCTTATTAAAGCCTTCCTGGTTATAACCTTCTTTGTCGAGGCCTTCTTTGTCAAAGCCCTCCGCATCAAATCCCGCTTTATCAAAGCCCTCACTATTGTAGCCAGTCTCATTGAACCCATCACGGTTGTATCCCTCACGATCATACCCGGCCTGATTAAATCCTTCCCGGTCATAACCCTGGGCATCATATCCGTTCTGGTCATAGGCTCCTTCGTGTCCGGGAGCCGTTTCTGTCCCGGCGCTGTCTTCCAGGGAACTGGAGTCACGAAGGGCTTCCGCATCGCCTGAGTCCGTATACAATTTTTCATTTTGGTCCGCGGTTGGAGCTCCTTCACTAATTCCCGCAGCGGCAAAGTGGTCTCCCCCTGCTTCTCCTTCTCTGGCATCAAATGCCTGTGACTTCATGGGGTCTACTTCCATCTCCAGATCTGCCTTGTCACTTACAAACAAAGCAGCTTCATTTTCGGTCTCAATAAGTATCCCTTTATCACCGCTTGCTCCTGTAGCGGGGTTTTCATACATATCCGTGGTATCAATATGGATACCGGCTTCTCCCTCTGTTTCCCTGATATCGATGGCTTGCTCATTCATATCGATAGTATCGATAAAGATCTCCGGTCCCGGATCACTGATCAGGGGTTCAGGCTGCACAAACAGACCCGCCTCCTCCGCTGTCTCGATCAAGATATCCCGGCTGCCATCACTTCCTGCGCCCGGGCTTTCAAACATATCGACGGTGTCGATTAAAATGCCCGTTTCTCCTCCTGCTTCCCGGATATCTATGGCCTGCTGATTCATATCGATGGTATCGATAAATATCTCCGGCCCCGGATCACTGATGAAAGGCTCCGGCTGCACAAACAGACCGGCTTCGCGTTCCGTCTCGATATAGATCCCCTGATCTGCGGGTCCTCCCTGGACTGCAGTCCCTTGATATATCTCTGTGGTATCGATCAGGATTTCTCCTTTTCCCCGGCGGCCAAATTGACTGGTTGCCTGTGCCATCCCTGGTGCGCCTCCACCAGTTCCGGGAGCTCCGCCAGTTCCGGGCATAGATCCTCCGCCAGTCGGATACATGGGGGTTCCGCCGGCCGGCGGGATAAATCCTCCGCCGCCCAGGCCGCCTAAAGCTCCCAGGGCAGTCGCTATCAATCCCGGCACGACCACACCTGTCACCGCTTCAGTAGTATTAGATGGTCCGGGTATACTGCCCACCGAACCAACTCCAGCGGGGCTATGGCTGTGCCCGATCGGATAAGAACCTTGCGTCCCTGCATCACCGGGAGCAGTACCGGCGGTTTCAAAATGCGGGGTTGCCAGCACATATGACATTCCTTTTCCGCCGGAATCTCCATTCTGTGACCAGGTAGCAGGATCTGAATCGATAATCGTATAAGTCCCGGCTGGAATAACAATATTGGGATAAACATACCAGTTGGCATTGGGTACTCCGCCTTGTCCCGCCGTTCCTACCGCCTGCCAGGGGCCATACATTTTCCCGTTCTGGTCCTGTAAGCCTATGGTTCCAGGGGCTGCGCCCTGGGCATTATTCCAATGATAGTCGTGGATCTCAGTCACCAAATGAGGACTGTTGACGCTGAAAGTTGTGGGAACCGTAGGCCCGTTATAAACAGCCATAATATTGGTGGTATCTGCCACACGTACCGGCTCCTCCAAAGGTTCTGCCGTGGCAGGTACAGAAGTTCCCGGGGCAGGATTGACCGCTGGTTGTTCTTCTGTTGCCGAAGTTCCTGCCTCGATATCCGGGGCTGCTTGGCTCAATAGTCCTGCTCTTTCCAGCCCATCCAGGGTCTGCTGGGCAATGCTCTTGGCCGCAGCCATATTCGCCCCCTGGTTTAAACCGGTGTCCAGCATCTCTACTGTGATAAAATAATCCGGCAGTATGACCCCGATCCCTACGCCGTATTCGGTATTGTATTCCCTGACCTGGCAGCCTTTCAACTGGGTGGTCTGCATATATGTAACTTGGGATATGCTATCCACATAGTCGATCATGATTTGTATTTCATCCGGCTGGGCCGGTCCTAAAACGCTGAGCATACAACCGCCATCGCCGTAATCCCCCATGCCGGCATGAATGGAAAAACCATAGCCGGTAGCTTCTTCCTGTCCAAAGTTGAATTCCGGTGAACCGAGGTTGGCGTTCGATACCTGAGTAACTACATCGCCGATACCTCCTGCCAGTGCGTTCCCGCAAAAAGCATTGGCCAGCAATAGTGTAAAAGCCAGGCACAGCGCCAAAAGCGACAGGAAATGTTTATTAAATCTGTTTTTGTTGCCCGCGATTGATAAGATCGACAAGTCTTTCACCTCCTGTTGCTTATGGTATAATGCCGGTCAGCATCATCCATACTGTCGACAGCACCATGGCCACCAGGGTAGGGATCATTACATTTTTCAATCCCTGGGCGCCTCTTTTCATAGCTTCAGTCCCTGCTGTGGCAGCGGCTGTAGTGATCGCCGCTGAAGCAAAGGGCATCACCGCATTCCAACCTAATATAGCCAATGCCAGTATGGCTAATATGGTAAAAGGAATCATAAACAGCATGCCAGTTCCTACCGCTTCCCGGGCAAATCCTCCGTCGGCCTGCCGCACAGCTGCATTGCCGCTGTTGAATGCTACGATCAGCAGATTTACCGCCAGTAAACCTACCACAAAGGCAATAATGAGAGAGTATATCAAAGTCGTGAATTTAAATTCCGGTCGACTGAAAGGCATCAATATTCCAAATATAACAAAACACAGATAAGCCGGCCACAATTTGACCCCCTCCGGTCCGGCTCCTGCTGCATATCCCAGTTTAGTATCCACGTTTTTATCCTCCTGTCTCTTCATTGATCGGTCCGCGTTCTGTTAACCACCGAATCTTCCCAGCAATGCCCAGCCGATCAGGAGGATGGCACCGCACAAGGTGGTCATGGCAATGCTGAAAGCTACCCGCTCTCCTGACATCTGTTTGATGGTGTACATGGTAGGCCTCAGTGCCCACAAAACCCCGGTGACGCCAAAAGCGACCGCCGTTTTCCAGCCAAATGCCAGTGAAAAGATCAATCCGCTCAAAGCATAGACAAAAGTTGCCGAATACCCCAAGGCAAAAGTAGATATCGCCCATTCCATAGTGAGTCCACGCTGTTCTGCCTGGGATAAAGCCCAAACCATTACAGCCAGTAATGCGATTCCCGCGGTGCCGTATAAGAGTCCCAGCATGGTCATAAGGATCACATTTGGGACGCCGGTCTGCCCGGACCGCAACAGGTCAAGTCCGGTCTGCAGGAAAAAAAGCGTGAATGATAAACCGGAAACCATCAGTGAATAAGGCCAGGGAATCTTTATCATCTGATTCTTGACGACTTCTCCAGGGTTGATGATCATGTTCAGGGTTGTTTTCCAGCGTGGTTCTGCTGGTGCTGCCATAGTATTCATGTGTTATATCCCTCCTGTCAAATTATCTTTTATATGCGATTTGATCTATCATTATTCATTTATCACATTATCGGTTCCGGTTATCCCCATCTCCAAATGCTCATATATTTCCCCGTTGAAAAACAAACTTCTCACCGAATTCCCGGGCGAAATGATTGGCTATTTCGCCCAAATCGTTATGAGAAGTTAAGTTTCCTATATATATATGATCACGGGTGGTGATTTCCAGTTCACCAAGAGTCATGTTGGTGCTGGTAATGCTTACGGATCTCAGTTCCTGTTCTTCTATGACCAGACGCTTGGAATCACTATCATCCTGGGGGGTAAGAATGATCTTCCCCGTTTCGATGGTCATATAATAGGGCTGGGTTTTAAAAAAACCTTCTTTCATCTTGATTTCAATGATCAATCCTATCACCTCTACCTTCAATATCTAGCAATATGAAACGGGCGATGTGTCCGCACTTTTAATTTAGTTTTGCCAATTGTTTTTGCACAAATTGAGTCGAAGGTCATACCAACCATTCTATCTTCTATTCTAGCAATTCAATACAAAAAAGATATTCTGGTTCCAAAATTGGCAATGCCAAATTTTTGGCACGATTTATGCCAAAAGTATGGAAAACTTTTTGATCGGTATGATAAAATTTTTATAAGGAGGGGCAGATTTTGACTTTTGACGAAAAACTAGATTTGCTTATGAATTTAACCAGAACTTCAAACAGCCTTCTGGCCCGCAATATCTCTCTGGATGCTTCATTCATCAGCCGCCTGCGCCGGGGAGTCCGCACGCCGGTTGAGAATGCCGGGTATATTCCTGCCATGGCCAGGTATTTTGCACGCCTTTGTAATTCTGATTATCAAAAAGCAGCTCTGATTGAAGCCATCAAAAAAAGTTCTCAGATTAAACCTCATGAATTAGAGAACATGGAAAAAGTACTCTCAAAATGGCTGCTGGAAAAAAACCCTGATCAACCTGGGTCCATTGATGCTTTTCTCAAGGAAGTAGGACATTTTCAGTTTAAAAGGCCTAGCCCTACAGGGGAAGAAGCGTCGGCTTTCATGGATCCCGGCCCCATTAAGGATGTGGAAATATTTTATGGCGTGGAGGGGAAGCGCACTGCCGCTTTGCATTTTCTCTCGCTGGTATTGCAGAATAAAACTCCCCAAACCCTCCTACTATACAGTAATGAGGATCTGAGCTGGCTATCAGATGAACCTGAATATTTTTCCCGCTGGGCAGCGTTAATGTTTCAGGTATTGAAAAACAGGAATAGAATCAAGATAATCCATACCATCAACCGTAATTTTGATGAGATGCTGACGGGGATCAGAGGCTGGGTTCCGATTTATATGACAGGTTCCATAGAACCCTATTACTGTTCTAAAACACGTGACAACATCTTTCGACGCACCTTATTTATCGCGCCTCAAACGGCAGCCGTAACGTCTTCTTCTGTACGGGACGGCATTCAAAATACCGCCAATTTACTTTTCACCCGTCAGGAGGCAATTCAGGCTCTGCAAAAGGAATATATGGATTATCTGGCTCTCTGCCGTCCTCTAATGCGCATATTCAATCCCTTCAACCAGGAAAGTTACCTGGAAACCTTGGTAGAATTCGAATTCGAAAAAGGCGACACCATTTTAAAAACAAATTCCCTCAGCAATATCACCATGCCGGATCAACTGACCCTCCGCTTGATGAAACGACTGCCGAATAAAAATAATGAAGCGCTGCTTGCCTACCAGCAAGAAAAAACCAGCCGTTTCCTAGCTTTGCTGGGCAATCACAGTTTTACAGAAATACTTACCCTGCAGAAGCCTGATACTATTTTGCAAGGAAGAGCGGTGGTAGATTTCTCAGATATTTTTAGCGA
>JAAZFJ010000378.1 GCA_012511795.1 Syntrophomonadaceae bacterium | reverse complement strand
TTGATTAAATGGAAGATATATTCTATATTTAATTATTAGATATACTTTTTTCAAAATGGAGGTAGGTTTTATGGGAAAAAGACAATTTAAAGCAGAGTCCAAAAGACTGCTGGATCTTATGATCAATTCAATTTACACCAACAAGGAGATTTTCTTAAGGGAACTTATTTCCAATGCCAGTGATGCCATTGACAAAGTTTACTACCGTGCCCTGACTGATGAGAATATAAGTTTCAATCCCGGCAATTATTTTATAAAAGTAACGCCGGATAAGGAAAAACGGACTTTGACCGTCTCCGACAGCGGAATCGGTATGACCAAAGAAGAGCTGGAAGACAATTTGGGTGTTATCGCCAGAAGCGGTTCACTGGCCTTTAAGAAAGAAACGGAGCTCACCGATGGTTATGATATAATCGGGCAATTTGGAGTTGGTTTTTATTCTGCTTTCATGGTGGCAGATACAGTCACCGTCATCAGTAAAGCCCTGGGCAGTGAAGAAGTTTTTAAGTGGGAATCAAAAGGCCCGGAAGGCTACACCATAGATGCCTGTGAAAAAGAAAGCGTGGGTACCGATATTATCATCAAAATCAAGGAAAACAGCGAAGAAGAGAACTATGACCAGTTTCTGGATGAATACCGTCTGCGCAGCCTGATCAAGAAGTACTCTGATTTTATCAGGTATCCTATCAAGATGGATTTTAAGAGTTCCCGGCTAAAAGTTGGCAGTGAAGATGAATATGAAGATTATGTCGAGGAAAGAACCATCAACAGCATGGTCCCTATCTGGCGCAAAAACAAGAATGAGCTTACCCCGGAAGACTATGAAAACTTCTACGTTGAAAAACGTTTCGGTTTTGATAAACCCATCAAATATATCCATATCAGTGTTGCGGGAGCAGTAAGCTACAACGCTATACTGTTTATTCCGGAAAAGACCCCCTTTGATTATTACACCCGTGAATATGAAAAAGGCCTGGAGCTCTATTCCAATGGGGTACTGATTATGAATAAATGCCCGGAACTTCTGCCTGATTATTTCAGTTTTGTGAAAGGGACTATCGATTCTGAGGATCTGTCCCTTAATATATCCCGTGAAATGCTGCAGCATGACCGGCAATTAAAGATCATAGCCAAAAATTTAAAAACCAAAATTAAAAATGAACTGCAAAGCCTAATGAGTAATGAAAGAGAAAAATACGAAACCTTCTATAATTCTTTTGGCAAACAGCTGAAATATGGAGTATATGAAAATTTCGGCAGTGATAAAGATGTCCTGCAGGATCTCTTGCTGTTTTATTCATCCACCGAGGAAAAGCCGGTGACTCTGGATGAGTATATATCCAGAATGCCGGAAGAGCAGAAGTTCATTTATTATGCTGCTGGAGAAACCAATGAAAGAATTGCTAAAATGCCCCAGACTGAACTGATCGCAGACAAAGGTTACGAGATCCTTTACTTTACCGATGATGTGGACGAGTTTGCCATAAAAATGCTGATGAACTATAAGGACAAGGAATTCAAATCTGTTTCCGGCGGCGACCTGGGAATTGATGAGGAAAAAGAAGAAGCTGTAGAAGATAAGGCTGAAAACCAGGACCTGTTTACTTATATGAAAGATCTGCTGAAAGATAAAGTCAAAGATGTACGGGCCTCGAAAAGATTAAAAAGTCATCCGGTGTGCCTGTCCAATGAAGGCGAAATTTCTATTGAGATGGAAAAGATCCTTAATACCATGCCCATGGACCAGGATATTAAAGCTGACAAGGTCCTGGAGATCAATACCAAACACCAGATATTTGAATCATTAAAAGATGCTTATGAAAATAATAAAGAAAAACTCAGCCTTTATACCAGCCTGTTGTACAATCAGGCACTCTTGATCGAAGGGCTGCCGGTGGAAGACCCGGTGGAATTCACCAATAACATGTGTGAACTGATGAAATAAAACAGAACTTTTCCCTGAATCTCTGCTATAATGAATATGGTATAATTTACCTTTTAAATAACGATTAGGAGGCAGAAATATGTTGATTTGTGTAGCTAAGTTTAAGGCCAAATCCGGAATGGAACAGGAACTGGAAGATGCACTGACCGCTTTTGTTCCCAAGGTTCAGGACGAAGCCGGGACCCTGACCTATACTGTGCACCGGGCCAGGGGTAAAGACAATCAGGGATTGTTCATGTTCTATGAAGCTTATCAGGATAAAGAATCTTTCCAATATCACAGTTCAACTCCTTATTTCCGGGAATTCTTCAGCAAAATCGCCGGTATGCTGGAGGGAGAGCCCCAGATAGAACTCTACGAGGACCTTGCCTCCATTAAGAGATAGACTTCAAACATCCAGAAGGCCGGCACAGATTTCTCCGCTGCCGGCCTTCTAAGCACTCTTTCTTTTATATTATCCCCCGGGGCACATAAGCGTTTCTAATAAAACTGCCGTTGCTTTTTAATCGATCTTATTAGTCCTGGTCCAAATCTTCAGATCGTTGGCCGCTTTTACCAGTTCATCGCGGAACTGGGGATGGGCAATTTCAATGATCCTTTCGGTACGAACCCATTGATTCTGGGCTTTCATTTTTCTTACTCCGTATTCAGTTGCTATGTAGTCTACCAAATGGCGGGAAACAGAGGTACAGGTTCCCGGGCTGAAGGTTGGTACAATTCTGGAAACCAATTTCCCATCCTTGGTGGTATGGGTGGATGGCAGGCATAAAAAGCTCTTGCCGCCTTTTGACCATTGTGAGCCGAGAATGAAATCGGTCATACCTCCATGTCCGGTGATCTGGTCTGTCCCCATACTCTCCGCACTTATCTGGGTATATAAGTCCACCTGCAGAGCCTGGTTGATGGAAACCATGTTATCAAGCTGGGCAATGACTCTGGGATCATTCACATAATCCACTGTATAGGTAGCCAGATTGGTATTATTGTTCATCCAGTCATACAGTCTCTGGGTGCCTACCGCAAAAGTATAGACAGCCTTGTACCTGTCGATATTTTTTCTGCTGCCATTGGCCTGTCCGGAAGCAATCATATCAACATAAGCGTCTACAAACATTTCCGAATGTATACCCAGGTCCTTAAGGTCAGTATTTTTTATAACATTCCCAAGTGCGTTGGGAAGACCGCCAATACCAAGCTGCAAACAGCTGCCATCATGGATATATTCAATCAGATGATTGGCCAGCTGGGTTTCCACCTCAGTTGGTTCCGGAATCTCCGGAGCCGCAAAAATCATCTGGTCATCGGGAGCTTCAACAATAAAGTCTACAAGAGATATATGTACCCCTTCCTGGTTCCCCCCCAGGCATCTGGGCATATTCTTGTTCACTTCTACACAGGTGAATTTGGCTGTTTCAAAACTGGTTATGGATTCTGAAACACTGGGGCCAAAATTAAAATAACCATTTTCGTCCATGGGACCTACCTGCTGCCAGCACCAGTCAGTCTGCCGCCCCTGATTCACTGTGCCATTCCGGACAAATTCGCAGCACATATGGTAAGTGATGGGCCCGTAAACAATATTGTCGTAATATTGCCTGAGGGCTCGGGTCAGTTTGCTCCAGTGCCAATCCCACCAGGTAAAGCTGTCACCATACTGGATAACTTCCGGAATTGGCGGAGCAGTGCTGCATGCTACTATTAGCACGTCTTTTAATTCTTCATGTCTCTTGGCCAGTTCCTGAATTAAAACTACCGGTTTGGATGTAAAATAGCCTACTTTTATACCGTCACCTGATTGCACTTTTGCGGCTACCGCTGCTGCTGTCGTTAATTTTTCCTGATATTCTTTCTGATATCTCATTTTCCCCCGCCTTTCCAAGTTATTAGACTTATTATTTCTATCATATCATTTTACTCCGGCTACTAATATTATGTAATTGAAATTTATATATTTTGAATATTTTGCTTTTCATAATATTATTAATCCTTTGCCGAAGGCTAAACCTGAAAATAAATTCATTCACTATTAGCTTCTGTTCCTCCGCTAAATTTTCACTTAGTGAACACAAAATGATCACATTCACAGTTTAAACTAGCTATAGAACTGCTATAGCCCGGAAATTAATGCTGAGATTTAAGTTTACTAACCTCTTAATTTTATAGCTCCTCTTCTTATCCTGTTTAACGGCCTTGCAGCAGAGAGCTGCAGGGCCTTCATTTATCAGAAAGGGAACGGCTGTTCACAAAACCGCCATATTGTGTTTTACAATGTTTTTATATCGCTTTTTGCTTATAATAAACTTAACAATCACTAAAGGAGCCGGTTATGAGAAAGATTTTAGTAGCTGATGATGAAGAACGCATGCGCAGGCTGGTTTGTGATTTTCTCAAAAGAGAAGGATATTCTACTCTGGAGGCAGCTAATGGCAAAGAAGCTTTGAGCATCATGGAAGAGGACCCCTCCATCTGTCTGGTGATATTGGATGTTATGATGCCGGAGTATGATGGCTGGGCGGTGTGCCGTGAAATCCGCAGAAATTCTTCGGTGCCTGTGATCATGCTTACGGCCCGGGGAGAAGAGACCGACGAACTATTCGGTTTTGAACTGGGTGCTGATGAATATGTGAGCAAGCCCTTCAGCCCTCAGGTTTTGATGGCTCGTGTCAATGCTATCCTGCGCAGGACCAATGCGGTTGGCCGTTCACTGCAGTCTTGGCCGGGTCTGGAAATCGATACAGAAGCCAGGTATGTAAGGATAGATGGTGAATTAATAAACTTAAGTCCCAAAGAATATGAACTTTTGGTCTATATGGCAGAAAATGAAGGTCGGGCTTTAAGCCGCGACCAGATCTTAAATGCAGTATGGGATTACAATTTCTTCGGCGACCCCCGAACAGTAGATACCCATATCAAAAAACTGCGCCTGAAGATGGGCAAACGGGGTGAATACATCCAAACTGTGCGGGGAGTTGGCTACAGATTTGAGGTTGAATCATGATCCATTCCGTCCGTCAAAAGCTTTTTATCTGGATCAGTCTTTTGATCGCTTTTTTTGTGCTTTTTTCCTGGGTGCTTAACACCAATTACCTGGAACGCTACTATCTTTTCCATAAGAGCACCCAGCTTAGAAACAATGCCCAGCAAATTGAAACATTGATCACCAACCCGCCGGAGGATCTATACCTGCAGATGGAAACCCTGGAGGATTATGAGAATATCAATATCCTGATTTTAAACAGCTCCTATGAACTGATTTATGCTACTTTAAGCTACCGTGGCCCTAATATTCGAATTAATATGGTCTTGGACAGACTGCAGGACCTTACAGAAACTAATTATGTGGAAACTATAACCACTGATCCTGTCAGTAATATGAAACTTTTAGATATCTCCCGCCGCCTGAACAATGGCTATTACCTGATCATGAGCACCCCCCTGGCTTCCCTTGAAGCCAGTGCAGACATCGCCAATACCTTTTTCCTTTATACCGGGTTAGCCACCCTGCTTCTGGCGACCTTAATCATATTTGCTTTCAGCCGCCGTTTTACCAGACCGATTCTGGAACTTAATGATATTGCCCAGCGAATGGCACGGCTGGATTTTTCCAAGACTTATCCTGTTACTACCAAAGATGAACTGGGTGAATTAGGCCAGAGCATCAATTCTATGTCAGCACAGCTCAGCCAATCCATTAATGAACTGCAGGAAGCCAATGCCCGCCTGAAAGAAGATATTAAAAAGGAACGGCAGATCGATGAGATGCGCAAGGAATTCATCTCCAATGTTTCCCATGAGCTGAAGACTCCTATTGCTTTGATCCAAGGTTATGCGGAAGGTTTGAAAGTAAACGTAGTCCAGGATGAAGGGGAAAAAGATTTTTACTGCAGTGTGATCATGGATGAAGCCAATAAAATGAACAAACTGGTGAAGGAACTGCTGGATCTTTCACAGATGGAAGCCGGTATTTTCCGCCTGGAAAAAAGCCCCTTTGACCTGTCATCTCTCTTGGATAGAGTCATCGCTAAATACAAACCTATCTTTGAGGAAAAACAGGTGAAACTTGAAGTTGACAAAGCGGAAGTAATACCGGTCAATGCTGACATCATTCGTACTGAGCAGATCCTGACCAACTATATAAATAATGCCCTTAACCACCTGAATGAACAAAAACAGCTGAAGTTGACCGTCCAGACCCGGGAGGATAAAGTACGCATTTCCCTGTTTAATTCCGGTGAACTGATTCCGGAAGATGCTTTAAGTAAAATATTTACCAGTTTCTATAAAGTGAATCAAGCCCGGACCAGAACCGATGGCGGTACCGGATTGGGCTTGTCAGTAGTAAAAGCGATCCAGGGAAAGGATAATAATTTATACGGAGCAGAAAACCTGGAGGGCGGCGTGAGCTTCTGGTTTGAATTGGATCTGGTGTAACAGTATTATTTTAAATAAACGGAGACTTATGCCATAAACAAGTCTCCGTTTTGAACCATTTCTGTATGTTTACTTGCCTAGTTAATCTTGCAACAGTTCTTTTTCCAGTTTGGTTATGGCTCTTTCCAATGCATCACTGTCATTTTCTATGATATCAATGATTTTTAAATGCAGTTCCCGGGTTTTGGGCAGCAGGATCTCTGCCAGCTTTCTTCCCTTATCCGTCAGATAAAGACGGTACACCCGCCGGTCTGCACTGTCTTCCGCACGGTATACCAGGTCTTCCTTGATCAATCGGTCAACATATCCGGTTATGGCCGGACTGTCAAGCTGCAAGTTGGCAGCGATTTCTTTTACGCTGCTGCCTTCATTCTTTAATAAGTCAAACAAAACAAAAGACTGGCTGGCCGTAATCCCATATTCAGTACAGAGCAGATTATGAGCCTTGGCAATTTTGCGGGCCAGAGTCGAAATACGGTAACAGAGAAAATTTCCATAATCCATTTTATTGATCTTCCTCCTGCATCATTAGTTGCAAGCTTCATGATTCAGATTCACTTGCTATACATTTTGCTGTTTATCTTTCAACAGTATAGATCCATGTTATATCCCAAGTCTATCTAAGCAGCGAATTGGCATAGATGACTTTTTGCACATCATTGATCCCCTCGATCTGGGGGGCAATAATAGCGTCACGGTAAATGCGTTCCACCGGATAGTCTCTCATCACCCCGTAGGAGGCATGAATGTCCACACTCAGTCTGGCTGCCTCACAGACCTTATCACTGAGGAAAAACTTTACCATGGCAGCTTCACTTATAAGCTGAAAAGGATTTTTGGCAATGTTGTTTGCAGTAGCTCCCAGGCGGTAACAAAGCAGGCTGCAGGCATTATATATTGC
>JAAZFJ010000377.1 GCA_012511795.1 Syntrophomonadaceae bacterium | reverse complement strand
TCCTTGTCTTTCTTTCAAACCATCGGCTGGGCAATATGCCTCGCAAACAAAAAAGCACATAAAAAATATGTGCCTTCACAAAATAAATCAATCTTTTCTTAAATAATCTACAAACTACAAATATTTTTCCAGTTTTCTTTTGACTCTTTGCAGAGCATTATCAATAGACTTCACATGCCTCTTAAGCTCGACTGCTATTTCCTGGTAAGACTTGCCTTCCAGATAAGCCATCAATACTTTCCATTCAAGTGAACTTAGTATTTCACCCATCTTTTTTTCAATAAAGATAAATTCTTCCCGGCTTATAATAATTTCTTCCGGGTTGGTTATTTTATTGGTTGATATTACATCCATTAAGGTACGATCCGATTCTTCGTCGTAAATAGGTTTGTTCAATGAAACATAAGAGTTAAGGGGTATATGTTTTTGCCGGGTAGCGGTTTTTATTGCGGTTATGATTTGGCGAGTGATACATAATTCTGCAAAGGCGCGAAAAGAAGTAAGCTTGTCCGTTTTGTAATCGCGAATAGCTTTAAATAGTCCTATCATGCCTTCCTGAATAATATCCTCTTTATCAGCACCAATTAAAAAATATGATCTGGCTTTGGCTCTTACAAAATTCTTATACTTGTCAACCAGAAACTCCGTAGCAAATTGTTCCCCTTGCTGAGCTAATTCTACTATCTCTTCATCTGTCAGCTCATTATATGTAATATTAAATCCCTTTACAGCGATAGAACTATACATTCATTCGCCCCCACCCTTTTCTATAGCATATACATGCTTACAGTTATGTATATTATAGACACTCTCTTGACTATCGTCAAGGGAGCAGGCCATTGTCTTAATTTTTCGAACTGATGAAAAGAACTGGGCTTGATCACTTATTTTTCGTTATGCATACTTCTCTGGCGAACTGCCTCATAGACAAGTAAGGCGGCCGCAACTGAGGCATTTAATGATCCTATCTTACCAAACATAGGGATTTTAACCAGCAAGTCGCAATTTTCCCGCACCAGTCTTCTTATGCCCCGGCCTTCGCCTCCTATTACCAACGCTGTGGGAGTGGGAATCGTTATACTAAAATAGTCTGCCGCCCCTTCCATATCAGCTCCCACTATCCATAATCCCTTATCCTTTAAGTGCTTAATGGTGTTTACCAGATTGGTCTCACGAACGATCAATACATGTTCAATGGCACCTGCTGATGCACGGGCAACTGCCGCTGTTATTTCCACCGTGCTATGTTTTGGTATAACCACCCCATGTACCCCCGCAGCCTCTGCGGTTCTAATGATGGAACCAAGGTTTTGCGGGTCTTCTATGCCATCGAGAATCAGTATAAAAGGTGTTTGTTTATTAAAATAAGCTTTTTCTAAAACTTCACCCAGTTCACTGTATTCGAAACTGCTGACCTGGGCAACTATCCCCTGATGATTGCCTGCTGTATACATGGCATCAAGGCGGCTTTTCTCAACATATTGCACGAATATGCCTTTCTTTTGTGCATAATGTATCAGCTCTTCCACCTTTCTCCCCTGGCGGCCTTCCTGAATAAATATTTTGTGTACTTTGCGCTGCCCTTTCAAGGCTTCCATGATGCTGTTAACACCGGCAATTTTTTCTGTCACATCTTCATCCCTTACTTTTTTAATGTGTTTACAAGGTTACGTTAAAGACTGTTAAAAAACTTTCTTACTTCTTTCATCTTGCCGCAGGTCATTTTCCCTTCCGGGCATTTGCCGGTACTGCAGCAAGTTGGTCCGGCATTCTTAAATAGTGTTGGTGCTGCTCTTCGCACCTGTTTTAACATTTCAATTGCTAAAGCTCTGATTTCCCATTGAGCACGGTTACAGCACCGCAAGCGGAAAAAGTTAAAGAGGCTGCGTGCATTCATGGTAACCACAATTTTCGTTTCGCAGGCATTGGGAAGTACAAAACGTGCGTCTTCATTGGCCTTTTTCTCCGCCAATTGACGAGCTTCCTCTTCTGTCTTGCCTTCACTTATAAATATTTGCTGATGTTTTTCTGTAAGCAAATGAATCAACTTATCATATGATTCCTGGTCAGCTTCCATAGCTTGAATAAAAACAGCCTTAGCATCGGCAATCGCCTCTATTTCCGGGGGTATTATGTATTCAAAGTGTCCTTCATTTACATAGCGCTGGGAACGGACACTGTAACTGGCAATCCGGTGTCTGGTAAGCTGGGCTAAAAGAGAACGGCTTACACCTGCAATCCCGAAAGTAAAACTCACATGTTCAATAGGGCTTTCATGTCCGATTTCTCCCAGCATATTCAGGAAATTTTCAATGACCGGCCGACTTAATCCTTCTGCAATCTGGTCGATCCCGCTCTGGGAATAACACAGCTTGGCAGCCGCAGCAACCAGACGCTCAGGTTCCGGAGTATACTGGATAAGTTCTGCCTGCAGCTTTGTCTGCACTATATCACCTCGATTATCAATAATTAATTATGAAGCGCTGCTTTTACCAGTTGATTGATCCTTTGATATTCGCCTTTAAGATACAAATAGCCCAGAAGAGCTTCAAATCCGGTGCTCATCCGGTAATCAGCGTTATCGGCATTGCGCGGCGGCGTGCTCTTGGCATTTTTCCCCCGGCGTACGATATCTTTTTCTTCCTCACTTAAATCGTCAAATACTTCCCGTATTACTTTAGCCTGGCTTTCTGCATTTACAATCTGTACAGTATCAAGATGGATATCCTTTATTTTTCTTCTGCCGCTGGTAACTATATTGGTACGTACCAGGAGTTCAAAAACAGCATCACCTAAATAAGCCAGGACGATGGGTGAATATTCCCGCAAATTCTTTTCATTCAAGTTTTCATCTGTCAGCAAATTTGTACCGCGCTCCTTCCTTGGTATCTTCAATTATTATGCCCTGTTCCAGTAAACTGTCTCTGATAAAATCAGCTTTGGCATATAACTTTTTATTTTTAAACTCGCCGCGCAGTTCAAGGAGTTTTTCAATCAGTACCTGTGTGTCCGGCAAGTTATCATAACGAAAGCGGCTGTCTTCCTGCTGGTCTTCTATGGTTATACCATGGCTGCCTAACCAATCACGCAGGTGATCAGCCAGACTATAATCTTTTTCTTTACGGGCACTTTTCCGCAGCTGTGCGAAAAGAGGCAGTAGCTTCTCTCCTATGCTTTCGGTATCAGCAGCAGCTTCTGCAAAAATTCCCAGAACTGACCCCAATTCTTTGAAAGTTTTGGCTGCCCGCCTGGCTGCTTCCTGATTCATTGAGTTTTCCCTGTTTTCATTAGCTATAAATGTATTGATCGAATGGGCCATTTCAAATAAATGACCGATGGCACGGGCTGTGTTAAAATCGTCGTCCATGGCCTCAATGAAAAGATCACATAAGCGTTGGATCTCTTCGTCCAATTCCCGGGCCTGACCAGATAATTCTTGCTTTTCATGTCTATCCGCTATCAAAAACTCATTTAATAAAATCAAGGTGTTTTTAAGCCGGTTCAGGGCTCTGCGTGCTTCTTCCAGTTTCCCGTCATCAAAATCCAAAGGACTGCGATAGTGGGTGGCGATTAAATAATAACGCACAACATCAGCGGGGATTTTATCCAGAATATCACGAAGTATAAAAAAATTACCCAGAGATTTGGACATCTTTTCTTTGTTTACGGTTATGAAGCCATTATGCATCCAGTAACGGACAAAAGGTTTTCCGGTAACAGCTTCAGCCTGGGCAATCTCATTTTCATGATGAGGAAATATTAAATCACTGCCTCCGCCATGAATGTCAACAGTATCTCCCAGATACCGGGTAGACATAACTGAGCATTCTATATGCCACCCAGGCCTGCCCTTGCTCCAGGGGCTTCCCCAATAAGGTTCTCCAGGTTTTGCCGATTTCCACAGTGCAAAATCTACCGGTTCCTCTTTTCTCTCATCAACTTCCACACGGGCTCCGGCCAGCATATCTGTAATTGAGCGCCCTGAAAGCTTGCCGTAATCTGAAAAAGCTTTGACCCGATAGTAAACATCTCCGTTTATTTCATAGGCAAAACCCTTATCCACCAGAGTTTTCACAGCCTCAATGATCTCCTGCATATGTTCACTGACCCGGGGGTGCATGTCAGCTCTTCTAATGCCAAGCTTATCTGCATCTTCGAAATATTTTTCTATATAAAAGTCTGCAAACTTCAGGGGGTCTTCACCCAGTTCATTGGCCCACTGGATGATCTTGTCATCAACATCGGTAAAGTTTTGAATATAAGTAACTTTATATCCTCGGTATTCCAAATAACGGCGTACTGTATCGAATACCACCAGCGGACGGGCATTGCCCAAATGTATATAGTTATAGGTCGTGGGACCGCAAACATACATGCCTACTTCAGGTTTTAAGTCCATTATTTCCTTTTGTCCGCTTAAGGTGTTATAAACCTTCATTTTTCAATCCACCTCGCTTTCAGATTTTCAAGAAACCTTTCTCCGGTTTCTATTTTTTCTTTCCTGCCTGGCAGTTATCATAATCTGCAATTACTGTTTTCGAGTAACTCTCTGATTAAGAGTTACATTATCACCAATTTCAGCGTTTCTCCTATTACTATACCACTGCCGCGATGGATAAAAAATCCTCTGCCAGTTTTTGTATTCTATACCAATCTAAAAAACCGGCTTATTGCGATCCATCCTGGCAATTAAATACGTGTTATGTCAATAAAAAAGCCTTTCATCTCTCAAGAGACGAAAGGCTCTACTTCCGTGGTCCCACTCCTTTTGAATGTATATTGATATACTTACACTCCACTTATTAAATGATAACGGTCTTAAACCGGATAATGCCTACTAATTTTCAGCATATCTGCTCCCGGGTGCACTTTCAATATCTTCATACTGTAAAAGGCTTTCAGCCAGCGGCCTTTTCTCTCTGGCAGCGATTGATATCTACTTTTCCCGTTCATGGCAATTAAATATCTTGTTAAGTTATTATAATCAGGCCCGGTTTGTATGTCAATTGAGATCAACTGCTACTTATAGCTGTCCTAATTTTCCCTGATTCGCGCCAGTGTATGGTCAATACGGCGTCTGGTTTCTTCCAGTCCCCAGATACTTATAAAGTAAGGCAGCTCCGGTCCATGTGTTACTCCGCTTAGGGCACATCTTAAGGGCATAAAAACATCTTTCGGCTTCAGTTTATTATCTTTGATGACTTTTTTTATCGTCTGCTTTATAGCATCTATATCGTCTACTGTAGATAAATTGGCTTTGAAAGCCTCCAAAACTTGCGGAACATCAGGTTTGTTCAAGACTTCCCATGCTTCTTTCTCATAATGAAGATCCGAAAAAAATGCTGCTGCCTCATCTGAAATATCCTTCAGACACACCAAACGGTCATGGACTGCAGTGATCAGCAGCCTGAACTGATGATCAGTCAGTTTATCGATCTGTTCTTTATAGGAGGAATCTCCCAGGAACGGTTTCAGCATTGGTTCCAGTTCATCTATGGTCAGCTTTTTTATATATTGGCTATTAAGCCAGTTCAGTTTATCTACATCGAAAACTGCCGGACTTTTTGATACTTTATCCAATTTAAACTGATTGATGATCTCGGATGATGACATGATTTCTGTTTCTCCTTCCGGGGACCATCCCAGAAGCGACAGGAAGTTAAACAAGGCGCCGGGAAGATAGCCATTTTCCCTGTACTGCAGAACAGAAGTTGCCCCGTGGCGTTTACTCATTTTTTGCTTGTCACTGCCCAGAATTAAGGAGATATGAGCAAACTTAGGCAAATCAAACCCCAGTGCATCATAAATAAGCAGTTGCCTGGGGGTATTGGATAAGTGTTCTTCTGCCCTTATCACATGGGTTATACCCATTAAATGGTCATCAATCACCACCGCAAAGTTGTAGGTAGGGATCCCATCAGATTTTACAATTATATAATCACCTAACAGGTCCGTTTCAAACATAACTGATCCTCTGACCAGATCATCCACTATCAAAACTTTATGTTCAGGCACCCTGAAGCGGACAGTAGGTTTAATTCCCTGTTCCATCTTGGCAGCGATCTCTTCTTTACTCAATGAACGGCATTTTCCTGAATAACCTATCATTTCCCCTTTTTCCCCGGATATCTGCCGCTCTGCTTCCAGTTCTTCCGGCTGGCAGAAACAATAATAAGCCATATCTTCGGCCAGCAGTTTTTCCACATACTGATTATAGATATCCAGACGTTCCGTTTGCCGGTAAGGTCCGTTTTCTCCGCCAACTCCGGGGCCTTCTTCCCAGTTCAGGCCTAACCAGCGAAGGGAATCAATAATTTCTTCTTCATAAACCGATTTGGATCGGTCTAAATCCGTATCTTCGATCCTGAGCACCATTGTGCCTTTCTCATGGGCAGCAAATAAATAATTGAAAAGTGCTGAACGAGCACCACCTATATGTAAAGGTCCGGTTGGACTGGGCGCAAATCTTACCTTGACTGCTTTCATCATTCTCCTCCTTCATCGATTGCGTATTGTAATACTACCTTAATCACTGGCTGAGTTCAATAACAGGACAATGGCCTGGGCAGCGATTCCTTCTTCCCGGCCTGTGAAGCCAAGTTTTTCGGTGGTAGTGGCTTTTATATTTACCTGGTTCAATTCAAGCTCCAGTACCTGTGCAATATGAACGCACATCTGGGGAATAAAACTGCTTACCTTTGGCTTCTCTGCAATAATAGTACAATCCAGATTGGCAATTTTGTATCCGCACCCGGCAATTTTGCGTCTCACATCATCCAGCAGTTTTAAACTGTCTATATCTTTGTAACGCTGATCAGTATCAGGAAAGTGCCGGCCTATATCCCCAAGGGCAGCAGCGCCCAACAGGGCATCGCAGACAGCATGTACCAAGACATCAGCATCAGAATGACCTGAAAGTCCTTTAATATGGGGGATATTAACACCGCCCAGGATCAATTTTCTCCCAGGCTGCAGCTGATGTACATCATAACCGATCCCTATACGCATTTTACTTCTCTTCTTCCCCTTTACCCAGTTTTATACCCTATGGTTTTTTCGTGCATTAATAACCGCCTCAGCCCAAAGAAGGTCCTGGGGATGAGTAATCTTGATATTAGCCGGATCACCATTGATTACTTTTACCGGACCTGCATATTTTTCATAAAGGGCAGCATCATCAGTGGCATGGAAATTATCCTGTAAAGCACGTTCATAAGCTGACATCAGTTTATGATAATCGAATACCTGGGGAGTTTGAACTGCTGCTATGGTACTCCTTGCTAGGGTTTGAACGACCATACCCTCTTGATCGATTTTCTTTAAAGTGTCGCCCGCCATAATTCCCGGTATAGCGGCTCCATATATAACTGCTGCTTCAAAAAGATTTTTCAGAAGCTCAGCGGTCAGAAAGGGACGGGCTCCATCCTGCACGGCTGCCCATACAGTATCCGAGCCCAGTACTTTAAGTCCTTCGTAAACTGAATCCTGCCTCTCCGGTCCGCCTGCTACAACCTGGTCGACTTTTTGGTATCCGTATTTCTCGGCTATTTCTTTTTTACAATACTCCACCTCTTGGGGATGGGCTACGATTATTATTTTTTCCACCAGAGGGCTGTTTTCCAATACCTCAATACAGTAACTTAAAATCGGTTTATGATCTAAAAGCAGATACTGTTTTTTAACTTTGCTTCCCATCCGTCTGCCGCTTCCGGCAGCAGCAACAACAACCCGCAGGTTGTTATCCATATAAATTCACCTCTTGCATGTCCAGCAACTGAGGGGCAACTACCCGGGAATCTTCGCGAACTTTGCGGGTGAATATCATGCGGCCTGCAGCGGTTTGAAAAAAGCTGGTCACTAGGACTTCCAGATCCTTGCCTATTTCACCCTGTGCATCTTCTACCACTACCATTGTCCCGTCTTCCAGGTAACCAACTCCCTGACCAATTTCCTTGCCTTCCTTAATTATGGCGATATGCATTGTTTCACCCGGATAGACAATGACTTTTACTGCATTGGTCAGTTCGTTTATATTGAGTACGGTTATTCCCTGCAGTTCGGCTACTTTATTTAGATTATAATCATTGGTAATAATACTGGCATTAAGATGCTTGCAGAGTTTGATCAGTTTGCTGTCCACTTCTTTTTCTTCTAATATACCCGGCTCTGTTACATCAATTATATCAATTTTAATGTCAGCATGCTTCTGCATTTTAGTTAATAATTCCAGACCCCTTCTTCCTTTGTTTCGTCTGATATGATCTGAGGAATCTGCAATGTGCTGCAGCTCATCAATGACAAAATGGGGAACGATCAAAGGCCCTTGCAGGAACTTGGATATACAGACATCATATATCCTTCCGTCAATAATAGCACTGGTGTCCAATACTTTAGCCTGCTCCGCCTGGGTAATATTTTTTATCTCCAATTTCTCATCAAAAGGAAACAGGCGGTAGACTTCCCTTGCTTTTCTTAATCCAATTTTAAGCCCTAAATAAACTGCTGAAAAAGAAAAAACAATGGATATATAAGCACCGATTTTCCCCATCAGTGAAAGCGGGAAACTGCTTAATACCGCAACAATAATACCTATTAATAAACCGGTGGTGCCTCCTACCACCATTTCAATGGGCAGGTTATCTAACCTCTGGTTAAAGATAAATATTGCTTTCCTGGTAAAAGCATTGATATAACTATAGAACAGATAAAAAACTATAATCATACCAAGCCCGGCGAACATCTGGTATTTCAAATCAAGTTGCATAAACAGCCTTAAGATATATAGAATCCAGATACTGCTTAAGAAAGCCAGCCCTATAATTGTTTTCGAAAACTTTATTTTATAAAGCATAGAATCACCTCCGTTATTAGTGTTCTATTCCAGCCAAGCATTTATACTAACAATTATATTTTTTACCATAATTTTGTATAATCAGCGCGAAAGCCATTATTCTCAATAGATTTCGTAAAAACGTGTTTTTCCAGGGAGTGCCGTTAATTGACAAAGGTTTCGCAGTAAGTCATAATTTAATAAACTCACACGTAAAGGGGGGCAAGTCTTTTTATGAAGGACTTGATTTGTGACGAATTTCAAAATGTTGTTGGTGATCTTTTAATAAGACACCGAAGCATTCTGGATGTATTATCCAAACTTTCAGAATCTACCTGCCGGGTGAATCGTGCCGTAACCAAATCAGTTACGGAGTGTGGCTGTATATCAATCCAGGCAGAAAAAATGCAAATACCGGCCAATATTGATTCATTTGACCAATTACGTGAGTGTATGGACAATCATATGCATGGCGTTATATGTGAACACTGTGAAGAAGTAATTACCAGTGAATTGGGTAAAATGCTTTTTTATTCGGCAGCCCTTTGCAATACTTTAGATATCAACCTCTACGATGTGTTTTTAAAAGAGTACAAAAAAGCTTCCGCTTTGGGTGTCTTTAATATGACCTGATAAGGCAGATTGTTTCTATTCATTAAAAAAAGCCGCGTAGCGGCTTTTTTATTTATACCATAAATTCCAGCAAGAGCTGTTCATGCATTCGTTTAAGTCCGTTTTTAATGGAACGGGCTCTCACTTCACCGATTCCTTCTACTTCATCCAGTTCTTCTATGCTGGCACGCAGAATATTACTCAGCAAGCCAAATCGTTCCACCAGGTTTTCTATTATTGGCATCGGAATACGGGGCAGTTTTTGAACCATACGGTACCCCCGGGGTGACACCTGAAGGTCCAAATGACTGGTAGTGGTTCCAATAGACAGTAATTTGGCAATAAAAACAGAATCAGAAATATCTTCTTCGAAAGCTCTTTTCATGCTGTTCATAAGCTCCTGAGGCGTCTTATCAACAGCTTTGGAATAATCCTCTATAATATAAAGTGCTTCTTCTTCAATATTGGATATCATTTCATCAAGCTGCATTTTGACCAATCGACCTTCTACACCCAATTCAGCTATGTGGTTTTCGATTTCCTCCGCTATACTAAGTACCTTTATACTCCTTCTTATAACTTCACAAACCTCTGAGACTGTAACCATATCCTCAAACTCCAGCCCGCCTAAACGCTGCATCTCTTTGGCCAGAACATTGCGATATTTTTCCAGTGTCTGCAGAGCCTGGTTGGCTTTTACCAGCACCGATGGCAGATCCCGAAGTCTAAAAGTGATATTTCCCTGATACAGGGTTACCACTTGCCGCCGCTGTGAAATGGCAATCACCAGTTGATTGGTTTGTCTGGCTACTCTTTGGGCAGTGCGATGTCTGATACCTGTTTCATTGGAAGGAAGGTGCGAATCAGGATCCAGTTGAACATTGGCAGCCACTATTTTTGTAACATCGCTATTGGTAATGATCGCCCCATCCATTTTGGCCAGCTCGTATAAGCGGGAAGGAGTAAAATCACAGTCGATGTTGAAGCCTCCGCTCACAATGTTCATTACTTCTGGTGTATCACCTACCACAATCAAGCCTCCGGTATTGGCATGCAGAACGTTTTCGATGCCGATCCGAAAGATGGTACCCGGAGCCAGCAGTTGAAGGTACTTTCTGAAATTTCCATGATAAATTTCATCCACCATTTTTAATCCCCCTACCTTTAACCAATAAGTTCAATAACATCATCAAGGTTATTAACTTCTATAATTTCTAATTCTCTTCTAGTATCCGCGATTTTGAATGCGCTGGATGGAATGACAGCTTTACTATAGCCCAATTTTTCAATTTCTTTCAGCCGCTGTTCAAGAAAAGGTACCTGACGAATTTGTCCGGACAAACTTAACTCTCCGATAAAAACAGTTGCTGCCGGCAAGGGGCGATTAAAAAGGCTCGAAGTTATGGCTGCCGCAATACTTAAATCCACTGATGGGTCTTTTAAAAACATTCCTCCGGTTACTTTTATATACACATCATAAGCTGATAAATTTAAGCTGCGTCGTTTTTCCAATACGGCGATAATTAAAGCCAAACGGTTCTGATCGATTCCTGAAGCCATACGGCGCGGATATCCGGGCCCTGAAGCAGAGACCAATGCCTGTATTTCAATAAGAAGCGGCCTGCTTCCCTCGAAACTGGCAGTTATCGCTGTTCCGCAGGCATCATTTTGAGCAGAGCCGACAAAAATATACGAAGGATCGATGACTTCCATTAAACCATGTCCGCTCATTTCCAGAATTCCTATTTCATCAGTGGAACCAAAACGGTTTTTTATCCCTCTTAATAATCTGAAGGCAAAGTTTTTTTCTCCTTCAAAATATATAACTACGTCAACTATATGTTCCAGTATCTTTGGACCTGCTATTGCTCCGTCTTTGGTAACATGTCCCACTAAAAAAACTGCCTTTTCCCTTTTCTTGGCCAATTCCATCAAATGAGCCGTACATTCCCGAAGCTGAGATATGCTTCCGGGAATTGAGGATATTTCTTTGGTATAAACAGTTTGGATGGAATCAATTATGATAAGCTCGGGGTCCAATTCATCAACATATTCACTTAAACAATCAATATCCGGTTCATTGACCAGCAAAATATTCCCACTGTCTATTCCCATCCTTAAAGAGCGCAGACGAATTTGTTTAAGAGATTCTTCACCTGATAAATATATTACCTTTTTTCCGGTTTGAGCAATAGACTGTGCTACCTGCAGCAATAAAGTTGATTTGCCAATGCCAGGGTCTCCGCCCAATAATATCAATGATCCTGGTACAATACCTCCGCCTAATACACGATCCAATTCGCTGTTTCCACTGCTGAAACGGTAAATATCAGTGTCTGCAATGGCAGAAAGAGGAACAGCTTTTGATTTGGATTTACCCCCGCCCTTTACCCGAGGGGCAACGGTTTCCTCAACCATAGTATTCCATGAATTGCATCCGGGGCATTTCCCCATCCACTTTGGAACTTCATATGCACATTTATTACAAACGAACTTAGTCGTTATTTTCCCCATATTATTCTCCTTTAAATCATTATATACTAATTATTACAATTTTTATATTTAATTCAGCAATGTAATATTGTAATGCATATCAGTTAGCAGGGCATTAATGAGGCTCAAAATAAAACGAGACCTTTTACGGTCTCATTTTAATATTATGCTTGCTTGTTTTATTAGTCTTTTTTAACTATAATGTGTCCATCCTCAAAGTCAATTAAAACATTATTACCAGGTTCAACAGTTCCCTTCAATATTTCTTCTGATAAAGTATCTTCCACTAATCTTTGTATGGCTCTTTTGATTGGCCGTGCACCATAAGAAGGATCATAACCTTCCTTAAGAATATACTCTTTAGCAGCCTGGCTTATTTCCAAAAGGTAGCCGTTATCCTTAATCCTTTTGGCTACATCCTGCAACAGAAGCTCAACGATCTCTTTAAGTTCAGTTTCATTCAGAGATTGAAAGACAATGACTTCATCTACACGGTTCAGAAACTCAGGCCTGAAGGTATGCTTCAGCTTTTCCATGACGGTATCTTTCATCCGTGCGTAATCCTGTGCTTCGTCAACAGCCCGATTAAAGCCCATTCTCTTATCATTTTTAAGTGATTCAGCTCCCACATTGGAGGTCATTATTACCACTGTGTTGCGAAAATCAACGGTGCGGCCCTGACCGTCTGTTAACCGTCCATCCTCCAGTACCTGCAGCAGAATATTAAACACATCAGGATGCGCTTTCTCAATTTCGTCTAACAGAATCACCGAATAAGGTTTTCTTCTTACTTTTTCAGTGAGCTGTCCGCCTTCGTCATATCCCACATATCCGGGGGGGGATCCAATCATTCTGGAAACAGCATGTTTTTCCATGTACTCAGACATGTCAAGTCTGATTATGGCATCTTCACTGGCAAACATTGCCTCTGCCAAAGCCCTCCCCAGCTCGGTTTTACCTACTCCCGTAGGGCCTAAGAAAATAAAGGAACCAATCGGGCGTTTAGGGTTTTTCAGACCTGCCCTGGCTCTGCGAACTGCCCGGGCTACTGCCTGAACTGCATCATGTTGTCCAACGACCCGTTTATGCAGAACTTCTTCCAGGTTGATCAGTCTCTGGCTTTCCTCCAGAGCTAATTTGCTTACCGGAACACCGGTCCATTTTGATACAATAGCAGCAATCTCTTCTTCTCCTACGGAACCAGTTTCCAGGTTACGCTTATTGGTCCACTCTTTTCGCTTTGCTTCGATAATATCTTTTAGTTTCTGCTCTTCGTCTCTGATGCTGGCCGCCTTTTCATATTCCTGGGCATTGATGGCTTCCTCTTTCTCCTTGATAATCTCTTCCAGGCGGCTCTCTTCTTCATGAATATCTTCCGGCAATACATAATTGGCCAGGCGGACTCTTGAGGAAGCTTCATCGATCAAATCAATGGCCTTGTCCGGAAGGTAGCGGTCAGATATATATCTGGACGACAGCTTTACGGCAGCCTCTATGGCCGCATCACTTATTTTAACTCCATGGTGAGCTTCATAACGGTCACGTAATCCTTTAAGAATTTCTATACTCTCAGCCTGGGTTGGTTCATTTACAACGATTGGCTGAAAACGTCTTTCCAGTGCGGCATCTTTTTCTATATGTTTACGATATTCATTTAAGGTAGTAGCGCCCACACACTGGAATTCTCCCCTGGCCAGAGAAGGTTTTAAAATATTGGCTGCATCAATTGCTCCTTCGGCAGCCCCAGCACCCACGATCGTATGCAATTCATCTATAAAAACGACTACATCTCCAGAGGCCTTTATTTCACTGACAATCTTAGTCAGGCGGTCTTCAAATTCACCTCTGTATTTAGTCCCTGCTATCATCGATGAAAGGTCCAGAGCAACCACCCTTTTATTACTCAGGATCTCAGGAACACGGTTTTCGTAGATTCGCTGGGCTAAGCCTTCCACAATAGCTGTTTTACCTACTCCCGGATCACCAATTAAAACCGGATTATTTTTAGTGCGGCGGGATAATATTTGTATTACCCGCTCAATCTCATCTTCCCGCCCGATAACCGGATCCAGTCTGGCTTCATTAGCATCCTGGGTCAAATCACGGCTGTAGCTGTCCAGAGTCGGAGTCTTGCTTTTCGGTTTTCTCTTGGTTTGCTGAGGTACCGACTGGCTGGGCGTATCAGAATACTGATTGTGAATAGGAGGAGTCCCCTGGGCTTCACCACCCAAAAGCATAATCACATGTTCCCTTACTTCCTCCAGCTTTACACCCATAGAAATCAGGACCTGCCCGGCAATTCCTTCTTCTTCCCGGATCAGAGCCAAGAGTACATGCTCTGTACCTACATAATTTACCCCCTGTAACCTTGCCTCATCAAAGGCCAGATTGAACACTTTCTTGGCCCGGGGAGTAATAGGCAGGTCTCCTGCTGGCTGTTCTAGACCCGCTTCACTTTCGCCGATGGTTTTAATGATCTCTTCCCTTACTTTTTCTAGATCCAGTCCCAAGTTTAACAGAGCCCGAGCTCCGATTCCTTCGCCTTCCAAGAGCAATCCCAAAAGAATATGCTCTGTACCAATTGCAGGATGATTCATCTGACGGGCTTCTTCCTGGGCATGGACAACTGCATTTCTGGCTCTTTGTGTAAATCTTCTAAACATCTTGATCTTCTCCTTGCCTCTTTTCTCTTAATAGCTTCTCTTTAATTACTTCCGCACGTTTAACATCTCTTTCAAATGATTCCATTTCCCGGCCTGCCTTTTTCTGCAGATGGGCAGGTCTTATGGCCACCAATAATTCATTCAGGGCAAAGGCATTAATGCCTTTTAAAATACCAATGTCTACGCCCAGGCGAACATCTGACAAGAGGGTTATAGCTTCATTGGAAGTGATAACCCGGGCATTGGTTAATATCCCGTAAGCCCTGCCAATTCTATCTTCCAGCTGATATCTCATCTCATTGCTTAATTTTTCCCTTAACATTCTTTCCTGCTGAACAATCTGGCCGGCGATACTGTCCAGTTTACTGCGGATATCTTCTTCAGTTTGGCCCAAGGTCACCTGATTGGATAGCTGAAACATATTGCCGATTGCTTCGGTTCCTTCACCATAAAGTCCGCGGACAGTCATTCCCAGCTGGGAAACATTTTGGTACAGATAATTTATCTGGCCGGTTATGACGAAAGCAGGCAGATGGATCATCACCGATGCTCTCATGCCTGTACCGGTATTGGTAGGACAGGAGGTAAGAAACCCCATATTTTCATCAAAAGCCAGCCTTAAATTTTCTTCCAGTGCATCATCAACTGTCTGGGCACAATTTAAGGCTTCGCTTAACTGCAAACCAGGAAGAAAACATTGGATCCGCAGGTGATCCTCCTCATTTATCATAATGGCCAGAGAACCTTGTTCATTGACCAGCAGGCCATTATATGCAGTATTACTGGCAGCATGATTAGGACTGATCAAATGCTTTTCCACCAAAATCTGACGGTCAAGATTGGTCAATTGATTAAAAGTAAACAGGGTCATATCTTTTAAATTCTCTCTGGGACTTTTTTCCCAGGCATTCTTTATTGTATTGATAGTATGAAGACCCTTTTCCTCATTTAACAGATGGGGGAAAGGCAGGTTGTTCAAATTTCTGGCCAGTCTTACCCGGCTGCTGATAACGATATCAGAATTACTGCCTTCTTTCGCTTCCATCCAGTAGACGTAGTTATTGTTTAAAATGTCTTCACTCATTTTTTCACCTCTATTCCATCTGCTTTTCGAGATCTTTGATAGAGTCCCTTATTTCAGCGGCTTTTTCATATTCCTCATGAACCACTGCTTCGTGTAATTGAATTTTTAAAGCTTCAATTTTTTTCTTCAGCAGTACCGCTTCACCGCCGCGGGCAGGGATTTTACCGGTATGCCGGCTGCTGCCATGTATTCTGCGCAGTATAGGTTCTATATCCTTATTAAAGGCTTGATAACATTCTGCACATCCCAATTTACCGGTTTGGCGTATATCAATGAACTTCATTCCGCAATTGGGACAGATAACATGTTCTGCTGTTGTGTTAATATTTTTTACATTATAATGGCTGCCGAAAAAACTGCCCAGTAAGCTTGGTATTCCAAATTGACCGTCAAAATTAAGCATTACAGCTCCTTTTTTAGCTGCACAGCTTTCACATAAATGGGTTTCTTTTTTTTGTCCGTTAAACATTTGAGTTAAATGTACCGTTGCCGGTTTTTTGTTACACTCTTCACAGTACATGAATTATTCCTCCTCTGTGGTTTAAGATAAATCAACAAAGTCTTCCAGACCGGCCTTTATTGCCAAAAACAACTTATTCTGTATTTCACCCGGCACTTGTTTAAAGCTGCTGACAACCAGATGTTTTAACATTCGGTTTTCGTTTTCAGTAATAAGCTCCATAGCCATAATTTGATCTAAGAACACGAAAAATTCTCTGCGGCTGATCCCTGCCTGTACTTCAGCATCATCCAGCCGGGTAATGCGGACAAATCCTTTTCCGCCTCTGCGGCTTTCTGTATAATATCCACATTTTTCATTAAATCGCGTTCCTATAACATAAGTGATTTGGGATGGAACACAATCGAAAGTCTCAGCCAACTCAGCCCGCTGGATTTCAATCTCATAATTTTCACTTCTATCAATAAGGACTTTTAGATATTGTTCTATTTTATCAGCCAAACTTTTTTTCATGATGATTCCCCTTTGACATTCATTGACCTTATATAATATTTTACTTTGTTCCCGGTAATTAATAAAGAACTATTTTTAACTGATATTTTCTTTTGTTTTTATTTATTTGACGTTCTTAAACTATTGCTCCTTCTGGTTGCTTTTCTCTTCTTTATTTAAATAAAGAAAGAGGTATATAAACCTCTTTCTTTCGTCTATTTATTATATTGACTTTTTGCTCATTAATTATTAGTGTCTTCTATATTTTTCTTTTAATACGTGCAGAACAAATTTAGGCAGGGCTAACTGACGTTTTATTCTTGATGGTTCACTAATCAATCTGTATAACCACTCCAGATTTAGTTTGATCATGAAGGCCGGAGCTCTTTTTTTCAGACCGGCAATAACATCAAAGCTTCCTCCTACTCCAACACAAACAACCTGCAATTGATCTTTATACTCGTTTATCCAGTATTCCTGACGTGGCGCTCCCAGTCCGACAAATAAGATATCCGGGTTGCTTTTCTTAATAGTAGTCACTATATCTGCTGTTTCTTCCGGCGCAAAATAGCCGTTGATTGTACCGGCTACCTGCAAGCCAGGATATTTATTTTCTAGATTTGATGCTGCTTTCTCAGCGACTCCTGGTGCGGCACCAAAAAAGAATACTCTCCATCCCCGCCTGGCCCCTTCGCTGCATACTTCCTCCAATAATTCGATCCCAGTAACCCGTCCAGAGGAAGTGTAACCAAACTGTCTCGCCGCCCATACCACACCTATACCATCAGGTGTGACCATATGAGCACCATTGATTATTTCTTTTAACCGTGGATTTTTATTTGCTTCGTAGATTATCTCAGCATTAACCGTAATAATATGGGCAAATGTTTTTTGATTCCCTAGTAATTTTTTTATTTCTTCCAAAGCCTGGTTTAAACTCAATAAATCTACCTGGCATCCCATAATTTCAGCTTTTTGTTCTTTACCCATATGTGAAGGCACCTCCTTTTATAGCATTACCTTTTAATAATTGGATTATTGAATGCTGCAAAAAAACCCGCTGAAAGCAGGTTTTTAAGTATGTCCTCGAAATAAAGCTATTTACTTATACCATTCTGGATTTTGCACTGGAATTGCTATGTAAATAAGTCATTTCATTTAAAACCTTACCTGTTCCCCTGGCCACACAAGCAATGGGGTCTTCGGCAATATGGACCGGCAGGTTAGTCATTTTGGAAACCAATACATCCAGCCCATCCAAAAGTGAGCCTCCACCAGTCATTACGATCCCATTGTTTACTATATCCGCAGCTAATTCAGGCGGAGTTATTTCCAATACTTTGCGTATTCCTTCAATAATAGAAAATACCGGTTCTTGAATTGCCAGCCAGCTTTCTTCTGAAGTAATATCGATGGTTTTAGGTAATCCGGTTATTAAATCCCTGCCTCTTACTCCAATTGTCTGTCCACGGTTTTCATTTGTAACCAGTGCAGTGCCGATCTTTATTTTGATCTCTTCTGCTGATCTTTCCCCAATCATTAAGTTATGTTCTTTCCGTATATAACGGATGATCGCTTCGTCAAAGTGGTCTCCCCCTACTCTGAGCATGGTATTGCATACTACGCCGCCCAGTGACAGGACTGCTACATCGCAGGTGCCGCCGCCAATATCAACAACCATGTTACCGGTGGGACTGCCAATGTTAATTCCTGCGCCCAGAGCTGCCGCCAGAGGTTCTTCAATTATGTAAGCCTCCCGGGCACCTGAATTTAAGGCTGCTTGTCTCACTGCACGTTCCTCTACATCAGTTGCTCCGATTGGTATACAAACAACTACTCTTGGTTTTATCAAAAATCTTTTTCCAATGGCTTTGTTGATAAAATGAGTGAGCATCCGTTCAGTAGTATCGTAATCAGCAATTACACCATTTCTTAAAGGACGCGTTGCTACAATGTTGCCTGGAGTCCTTCCCAGCATTGATCTGGCATCTTCCCCTACGGCGATAATCTTGTCAGTATTCTTATCAATTGCTACTACAGAAGGCTCATTGAGAACTATTCCCTGCCCCTTGCGAAAAAGCAAAACCGTCGCCGTACCTAGATCTACTCCAATATCCTCTTGATAAAGACACATTTAGCATAGCCTCCCCAAAAAATATTAAAACTAACACCATTCTACCTTTTTTACTAATTTTACGCCATGCTAAATTTATATCATTTTATGATTTTAAATTTGTTGGCTGGCATATTTTTGCCTGGTTGCTTCACCACCTCTGATATGCCTTTCGGCCTTATTCTGATCCAAAATATTTTTAACTTCCATGGCTAACTTTTTATCAATCCGCGGCAGTCTTTCGGCCACATCTTTATGCACCGTGGATTTGCTGATTCCGAAAATCTCAGCAGTTTGTCTCACCGTATTGGATGTTTTTTGAATGTGAAGGCCGATTTTAACTGCTCTTTTTCTAATGTAATTTTGCATAACTGTCCTCCCCCGCATAAACTATTTAATTTATATTCGGGAGAGTGCTAGTCAAGAACATCATAGCTGATTTTATTAAACTCTATATGTCCATAATAATGTCTTAGTATCTTTTTATAATCATTTCCGTCTTGCGCCATACCATTTGCGCCAAATTGGCACATACCTACTCCATGGCCGTATCCGCGGCTGTTGATAATCAGTTTTCCCTTTTTAATCTCGAAATTCCACCAATTTGAAGGTAAGTTAAGCAGACGGCGAAATTCTTCTCCGCTAAGCTTGACATTATTGATCAATAAATTTTTTACGCGTCCGCTGGCTGTGGTTTCAATGATTTTAATTTCCAGATCATCTGTTGAGTAACACGCTATATTATTTTTCAACTGCTGGGTGGAAAATACCTGCACTGTAGCATAATGCTTCGATTGTGCACAATAATCACAAACAACCGAATTCAGATAAGGTAGATCCTTAAGCCATACATCCCCAGCCTTTTCGGTTCTGCCTCCGCAAGTAGAATGGTATAAAGCATCAATTGGTTCACCATTACAAAGCATTATTACGCCGCGGGTTTCTTCCACTGCTTTTTTTATTCTCCTGAGCAATTCTTTGTGATGCTTAGGATTTGCTTTGGCAAAATCAGCTGGGTCTATATAAGCCTGACAGGAATTAATATCATCAGACAAATCAGCCTGCTGTGGAAATTTCTTCTGCTCGAGCAGCTTTTTTATTGCGTAGGTCCTTGCACAAACTGCTTGTGCTTTCAGCGCATCCATTTCAAATGAAGCCGGCATCTCAGCAGCTACTGCGCCAATCAGGTATTCTTCGAATTTTATCCTGATCGTCTCATCTTTTTGGTGCAGATATAATGATATATATGGTTCATGGCCCAATTCAAAGGTTTCCTCATTCCTGGCCATAAATCGCCACAGCCCCAAAAGACATATTAGGATAAGCCCCAGTATAATAATTTTTTTACGGTTATAACGTAAATTTCTCATGGGTAAATCATATGAAAATAAGCTTTTATAAATGACAATTCTGTCTTCGCTCCATAAAACAAGTTATTTTCAATATGAATGAAGGAATTGGATTCTGCCAAGAAAAGGTTTGGAATAAGAATAGAATAAAATGAATGGGGGAGATCAGAATGCCTAGTGAATCTGCGGCTCAAGCTCTGGGAATTTTACGTGACCCTTCACAGTTTCAGTGGTATATCATACCGATTCTGCTTATTGTGATTTACATCTATAATGTAGAAATCGGTAAAAAGAATTGGAGTATCCTCTTTGCTGGTTTAGCATTATGGGGCATGGACTGGTTTAATGAAATATGGAATGCACTGGTTTTCCATTTTACTCAATATGCCCCTGTTTGGGGTGC
>JAAZFJ010000376.1 GCA_012511795.1 Syntrophomonadaceae bacterium | reverse complement strand
CTGGATTTTAATGATTTAGAGCACCTGGCATTAAAGGTCTTAAGTCATGAAAAACTGGCCGAGGAGTATAGGCAGCGGTTTTCTTATGTATTTGTTGATGAATACCAGGACAGCAATCAGGTCCAGGAAGCTATAATCAATCTGGTGAAAAAAGATGACAATCTGTTCATGGTGGGAGATGTGAAACAGAGCATCTACCGTTTCCGCCTGGCTGATCCAACACTATTTATGGAAAAATACGATTCATTCAGTGATGATGCAAGGGAGATGGACCGGCGCATTTTCCTGCGCAACAATTTCCGCAGTACGGTGAACATTTTAGAAGCGGTGAATTTTGTCTTTAGAAATGTCATGTCCAAGTCTTTTGGCGAAATCGAATATGATGATGACGCTGCCCTTTATCCCGGCAAGGATTGTGGTGAGGGGATCACTCCGGAAAAAGCTGAACTGCTGATCATCGACCAGCAGGATATGGCCGAAGACACAGAGATGCCCGAGGAAATCGAAGAATTAAACCAGATCCAGCTGGAAGCCTTTGCAGTAGCGGCCAGGATCAAAGAACTGCTGAAGAGCAAAATTTATGATGAAGGGACTGGCAGCTACCGGGATGTGACCTATAAAGATATCGTGATCCTGCTGCGGACCAATAAAAACTGGATCGAGGTGTTCACCGAAGTCCTCACTGCTGAAGGCATACCCTCTTATGCAGATGTAAACAGCGGATACCTAAATGCGGTGGAAATAAGTATGTTTTTAAACCTGCTGAAAGTGATCGACAACCCCAGGCAGGATATCGAGCTGATCAGTGTTCTAAGGTCACCGGTATTTCAGTTTTCCATCGAAGAAATGGCCAGTATCCGTCTGAACAGCAGCGAAAAGTATTTTTACACAGCATTGGTCAGTTACCGGGAAGAAGGGGAACTTAAGCAGAAGATCGCCGAATTTCTGGAGGACTTACAGAAATGGCAGAGAATGGCCCGCTATCTGCCTTTAGAGGAACTGATCTGGCAATTGATGCTGGATACCGGGTACCTTTACTATGTGACAGCCATGCCGGGAGGCACCCAGCGAATGGCTAATATAAGGCTGCTGTTTTCCCGGGCCAAAAACTTTGAAGCTTCCACCATGCACGGCCTGTTTAATTTCCTGCGCTTTATGGAGAAGATCGCCGCATCCCAGGCAGATATCGGTACCGCCAAGACCCTGGGGGAAAA
Organism: Syntrophomonadaceae bacterium; assembly: GCA_012511795.1. Taxonomy (GTDB): domain Bacteria; phylum Bacillota; class Syntrophomonadia; order Syntrophomonadales; family Syntrophomonadaceae; genus UBA1368. The sequence goes on along the minus strand of JAAZFJ010000376.1, from coordinate 558 downwards.
TGACAATGTAGTCAGGATGATGAGCATCCACAAGAGCAAAGGCCTGGAATTTCCGGTGGTTATTTTATCCGGCCTGGGCAAACAATTCAACCTGTCAGATACCAGGGATAATATCCTGCTGCACAAAGACCTGGGATTGGGACCCAGATTTGTGGATACCGGCCTTAGGACATATTCCAGTACCATTTTGCGCAACACCATCAGGGAAAAAATCAAATTTGAAAACCTGTCCGAAGAAATGAGGATTTTATATGTTGCCACCACCAGGGCCAAAGAAAAATTGATCATCACCGGTTCGGTGAAAGGCATTGAAAAGGCAGTGAAGAAATGGAGCAAAACCGTGGCTCCTTACAACCTGGCCCAGGCCAAATGCGGTTTGGACTGGTTTGGAACGGTATTGATCCGTCATCAGGACGGGGAAGCTTTAAGGGAGAAATCCGATGGGGAGTGGGGCGAAAATGATATCTGGCCGGATAAATCCAGCTGGCATATCAAAATCATTCATAAAAACAGCATAAAGCTTGACCTGCAGAAAAATGCTAATAAGAAAGAACAGCT
>JAAZFJ010000375.1 GCA_012511795.1 Syntrophomonadaceae bacterium | reverse complement strand
GCTTTCCCTCCTTACAGATTGTAGGAAGAAATCGCTGCTTTTGCTCTTCAGTTCCACCTAAAAGGAGAGGATAAAGCGCAAGAGAGTTTCCATTAGCACTGGAAGTTACCGTGACTCCGGCACAACCCCGGGCGATCTGTTCAATGATGAGTGAATAGGAAAGACTGTCGATTCCGGGCCCCCCATATTCTTCCGGTACTGCCAGGTCGTGAAGGCCAACGGAATGAAGCTTCTTCAATATCTCCCGGGGAAATTCCTCTTTTTCATCCAATTCCCGGGCATATGGAATGATCTCTTTATCTGCAAATTCCCGGGCCATCTGTTGGTATGTTTTTTGTTCTTCATTTAATTCAAAAATCATATTATACCTCCTAGTACAATATAGTTGTAATCAATCAGCAGCAAAACAGCTGCTAAAAACACCAAATTTGACAGTTAACATAATATTGTTGATTCGCCACTCTAAACACTAAGCATACGTGCGCCAGAGGGAAGATGGTCCCGCCAGTATCTTCTTTTCAGTCGCTTACATTTTAAACAGTTTGCCAGTATTTGGCTGGCCTGGACCTCAAGGATCGTGTACAATATCTTCCGGACTTGGAGGGTTGATGTAATACCTCCTGGGACGGCTCCTTCGGGGGACGATTACCCGTGAGATAGACTGTCTATCCATTCCGGTAAGTTTACATGATTTGGCTGGTTGAGGCCAGCTATAAAGCTGGCTCCTCGTGTCACATGCTAGGTTACATACTTACAGGAAAAGGGATGGATGCTCCATAGGTCCAAATTTATCAAATTAAAATTAAGGAGGCTATTTATGAACACTGTACCTGTTGCTGGAATCGATGTGGCTAAAAGATTTTCAGAGATGGCAATTTTATCGCCTTCTAATGAGGTCTATGCCCGTATCCGGATCAATCATGATTCCTACACAAACTTCGAAAAGGCTTTCAAACTCCTTAAAAAAGCGGAAAAGGAGTTTGCAGTAAAGCCTGTCGTTGTGATGGAATCCACCGGCCATTACCACAAAATCCTTTTCCATTCCCTAACTAAAGTTGGATATGCGGTCCACATCATAAACCCTATCCAATCTGATTCTATCAAAAATATCGGGATTAGGAAAGTGAAAAATGATAAAGTGGATGCCCGGAAAATTGCTTTGCTGTATCGCTTCGAACAATTGAAAACAGCTAATATCCCTGGTGAGGATATCGACTGCCTGCGAAGCCTTTGCCGGCATTATTACAAACTTTCAGATCAACTCACCGCTTATAAGAACAGGCTTATGGGTACCGTTGACCAGCTCTTTTTAAGCTTCACTGATGTTTTTAAGGATGCTACTTCTGCTACAGCACTGGCCATCCTGGAGGAATATCTCAGCCCTGAAGATATTCTTAAGGCAGATAGGGATAAACTGATATCTCTTATACGGCAGACTTCAAGGAAAGGCCTCAAATGGGCTACCGGTAAATATGAACTGCTCTGTTCAAAGGCCCGTAACTTTAGCCCCTTGAGCATTAATTCAATTGCTAACGCCGCTATGTTAAAAGCCAATATCTCCATGATCAAAACATTGACGCAATCTTTGGATGAGGCCTTAGAAGCTATCCATAAGCTGTTGGAGCAGGATTCTAAGAAGGACATGCCTACGCTTTCTCTTACCATCGACATCCTTTGTTCTATACCTGGAATAGGACTTTTAACTGCTGCTACAGTTGTTGCCGAGGTTGGTGATTTTTCTGCTTTCTCTAAACCGGACAAGCTGGTTGCATTTTCTGGCATAGACCCTTCAATCAATCAATCAGGCCAGTTTGAAGGTACCAAAAGTAAAATGTCTAAACGCGGTTCCAGGTTGCTGCGAAGAGTTCTTTTTACATCGGCACTTGCCAATGTCCGAAAAAAACGTGATGGTAAAGAAATTAATCCTGTACTATACGAGTACTACCGTAAAAAGTGCCTCAGTAAACCTAAAAAAGTGGCCCTAGGTGCTGTGATGCGTAAGCTGGTTGCAATCATATTTGCAGTCATGAGAGATAAGAAACCTTTTGTCTTAAGGAAACCCGAAGAGCATGCAAAAATGCTTGCAGCAAAGAATTTGGCAGCTTAGTACATTTATGCTCAATGTTTAGTTTTCAAAGAACATTTAACCAGCTATTTTATGTTAACTTCTTTAAGGTGGTTTACCTTGTTATGCCATTTTCTTACAGATATTTATAAAAATATTTCTTAACTTTTTTTAAAAAACTATTGACAACAATTAGCTGGTCTATCTCTTTTTATGAAAATTATCCTTTAATATCTCCGTTATTCTTAGAATTACGAAGAATTTGGAACCTTGGCTTTAAATCTTTTAAAGCATAAAAATCTTTTGCAGTAACAGAGGCTGTGGGTATGTGGGCAACGCCGTTTTTGCGTTGTCCAAGCGGGTGTGGAGCTTGTGGGTAACCCTGCCCCTGGAGGGTTTATCCATAAATCCATGCCCGCGGCATATCCACGGCCGTGATTACCAAATTATAGCCGTACTTATCCCAAAACTCACCCTATCATGTCTCGCTGGGTCTATGCCCTTACATTCCTTCGTTCTGTTTTAGGGATAAAAGCGGAGATAGTTTAAAGCTT
>JAAZFJ010000374.1 GCA_012511795.1 Syntrophomonadaceae bacterium | reverse complement strand
TTGGTTTGTTGGCTAGTTGGCTAGGCTAGGGAACAGTTGGAAAGTTGTGTGAGGGGTGAGGCGTGTCAAGCCTTGGCTCCATGCGTTGTAGGGGAAGCTATCAGCTTCCCGTTTCGTATGTTTGGTTGGAAAGGGGAAAGAGTTTTAGCTGACCCCCTGCTCTTGTCTTAGCATAAGCCGCATCGCACGGGAAAATACTGACCTTATCCAGAATCTGTAGACAAAAAAAATAAAAAGGGCAGATGTTATCTGCCCCTGAATAAATCAATAGTTCATATTCCCCCTGCCTGCTTGTGCCCTATTAAGGTATGCCCCCGTCTTCATCTCTCATCATGCCTTTGGCACATTAAAGAGGCCGAAGTTGCGCAGAGCGAGGACTACCATTTTGCGGTAGAGGCGCTCTTTGAAGTTTTTGGGTTTAACAAGCTTCATGGCTTCCAGGAAACGGTGGGAATCTGCCGGAACCTTCCGGAAGAATTCCTTGAACAAGCCGGAGAAAACTTTGGCCGGGTAGCCTTTGCTCAGGGCATTCAAACCTTTCATGGACCCTGCCAGGATGATATCATCTACGGACAGATCCGTCCCGAAGGGGAAGGGAGGGAAAAACCCCTGGGCCTGGTAAGGCGCCAGCAGTTCCTTCAGTTTTTCCGGATAATTATTCCTGTATTCGGCGGGGATCTCATAATCCGCCGGGATCTTGCCGGATTTTTTGGCCTGAGCCAGGAGCTGCGGCTGGAACCTGGAATCAGCGATGTTCAGGATCGCGGCGATCACTTCTTTCTCCGGTTTGCCCCGCACATCCGCGATGCCGTACTCGGTGACGATGATATCCCGCAAATGTTTGGGCACCGTGCAGCTGCCATAGCTGAAGACGATATTGGACCGGAGGGTTTTGCCGCTGCCTTTGGTGCTCTTGATCAGCATGATGACCCGGCCGTCCTCCAGTTCGTGGCCCATGGCGACGAAATTGTACTGCCCGCCGACCCCGCTGACGATCCGGCCGTCCTCCAGCTGATCCGAAGCGATGGCCCCCAGGAGCGTCGCTTTCATTCCCGTATTCACGAACCGCCCGTCTTTGCGCTGCAGTCTCCTTAATTCCTCGTCGCCGTAAAGCTGGTTCACCTTTTCCACACCGGACATGCCAAACTGCATGCGCTCTTCTTCGCTCATAGCATTTAGCGCCTGGTAAAATCCCTTGGGTCCGAAGTAGAAAGCCCCCAGGATGATGGTGCCGCCTAATAGCTCATTACCCAGCAGTTCTTTTATCGCGTTTAAGCTGGCGGGATCGCTTAAGTCCGCCGAGTACCTGGCCTCACCGTCAAAAATGGCACCATTTATATATTTCAAACCCCTGCGCAGGATGCCGAATTTGGTCAGGTAATTAAAATCCTCTTCATCCAGTCGGGAGTGGATGGCTCTCATCTCCATCAGCCGTTCAAAAATGTCAGGCGGGATGTGATCTGTCTTCAGGTACCCTTGGTTGATCAGCTTCATTAGCGGCACGCTGTCATAAACCTTGCGTTTTAATATTTTATTCTTATAAAGCTGCATAAAAGCATCCACAAACATTTCCGATGAGCCGTAAAGCCCCTCTGCAAAGGTCCCGGTACCGCCCCACCGGTCGATGATCTTTTCGTAGCGCTTGGCGATCCCCGACTTCTGCAGAAGTTCCTGATATATATCATTATGGTCATTGCGCACCACCAGCCCGGCTACGATGGCGTCGCCCAGGGCGCCGATCCCCACCTGCAGGGTGCCGCCGTCCTTGATCAGCACGCTGGTGTTGAGGCCGATCATATAATCAGGCACGGACACCGCGTCTTTCGGAGCGCCGAACAGCTGATAGTTGAACTTTGGACCCGACAGGATCATATCGTAGCTGTCCCCTTCGATGACCGCGTCGCCGTACATGAAAGGCAGGTTTTGATTCACTTCCGCGATCAGCGCGAATTTTCCTCCCGCGGCTCGCCGTTTGCCGATTTCCGACATGCCCTTGATCACGATATCCGAGTTGCAGCCCAATGAATACATGGTGCGCCCGTTGATCTCCTGGGAACTGACCAGACTGCCGAAGACATTCACGCCGAAATCCAGCGCGTCGCGGACGATATGGGTATAGTTGGAGGCCAGGTGGTTCTGCTGAGCTGTATTATCGTCCAGATACGTCCCTGCTTTGCTGTAAAACTCGTAGTGCTCAACATTTTTCGGCAGTTTCCCGGCCCGGTAATCCAGCATATACTCGATATCGGGCACTCCGTCAAACAGTTTGGGCCTGATGATGTCATAGATCCTTTTTTCCAGGTCCGATTTGCCGGTGGGCTTTTCCAGGGGCAGGGCGGTGACGATTTTCAGTGAAATGGAAGGATCTGCTTTCGCCCTCCGGTAAAGTTCGTTGCAAAACAGCACCGGTTTGCCCAGTGCCAGGGTCATGGCAAAGACGATGTCCTTGCCCACGTATTCGATCACCTCATCCACACAACGTTTTACGTCATCATGTATTTGCCCGGCATACTCTTTCATTCAGATAATTCCTCCCCTCAGCGATCCTTATGTAAAAAAGCATCCTATTTTCAAAATATTCTATGAATTCAAGAATATTCCTTTTTATTTTCAGTAAAAGGTCAGCTCACAGGCGATGGTGCGCACTGCGCACCCCTATGTCTCTTCGGTATAAGTCGTGCTTGGAGGAAGCCGTGAACAGCAGTAAGGCTCTGGCAGCCTACGGCTCTTCGGCATAAGTCGTAGCTCCAACAGTGTAGGGAAGTGCAGTGCGCGTCCGCTTCCTTATATTAACCAACTAACCAACGGACGCGCCAAACAGCGGAACCGTCCCCCTGTTCGCTGTGTTTGCTCAGAGCAAACTTTAGCCATTGTCAGATTGCGAGAAATAATGCACAATATACTGGAGCGATCATAGAAGCAGATAAAGACGCAGTTTATTTACAGCAAAGGATGTGGTTTTTTGTATCGCCCGCCAACATTTCTAAGTGACTGGAAAAACGATTATTATAAAAAACTTCTCAGCGTCGACGATGCCGCCAAACTAATCAAGTCTGGGACACACATTTTCAGTGCCGGGTGGGCAGGGGACCCTGACGCTCTCATCAATGCCATTTCCGCCAGAAGCAGCGAACTGGAGGACGTTGTATTTTGCAGCAATAATTCTCTGCGGCTGGCCTTCAACGAGCCCCATAATGACGGCCATATCCGCAATAACCAGTGGTTTGTAGGCCCTGGTGCCAGAAAAGACATCCAGGACGGGAACGGGACTTATACGGTACACAATCTCAGCAAAATGGAGCGGGACATGGCCGGACTGCCCATCGATTACGGCATCATGATGGTTTCTCCCCCTGACAAATACGGATTTATGAGCTTCGGGGTCATGGTCTGTTATGCCCGTTACCTGGTGGAAAATGCACGGACGGTGATCGTGCAGGTAAATGAGAACATGCCATATGTTCGCGGCGACTCCCTGGTGCACATTTCTGAGGTGGATCATGTGTGCGAGGATCATTCCCCCATTGCCACCATTCCGCTGATACCGGTCAATGAGAGAAGCAAGGCCATTGCCGAATTTATAAACCCCTATATCGAAGACGGGTCTACAATTCAGCTGGGCATCGGAGCCATCCCCAATTCTGTGGGCAAATTGCTGGCCGAAAAGCATGACCTGGGGGTCCATTCGGAAATGATCACTGAAGGCGTCATGGAGCTGATCGAATCTGGCGCGGTGAACAACAGCCGCAAAACCATGCATAAATACAAATCCATCGGAACTTTTGCCGGCGGCAGCGAGAGATTATACAAATGGCTGGACAACAACCCCTTTGTGGAGTTTTATCCGGCCCATTACGTAAATGATCCTTATATTATATCCAGGCAGCCCAAGCTGGTATCCATCAATGCCACCCTTTCGGTGGATCTGGCCGGGCAGGCATGTTCCGAGAGTATTGGCCCCCGGCAGTATAGCGGAGTGGGCGGGCAGATGGACTTTAACCTGGGTGCGGGGCTGTGCCCCGGCGGGCAGGCCTTCATGGTCCTGAATTCTACTGCCAATACCAAAGAAGGAGTCATTTCAACCATTGTTCCAACTTTTCCCCGGGGGACATTTGTAACCACCAACAGAAATGACATCGACCATGTGGTGACCGAGTACGGAGTGGCCAAACTGAGAGGAAAGAGCCTCAGAGAACGGACCAATGCATTGATAAGCATCGCCCACCCCGATTTCCGGGCAGAACTCAAAGCTGAGGCCTTAAAAATGAATTTCATATAAACTGCACGAGGCACACTGTTGGGCAAAAAGCCGTAGGGCCTGCGATCATTGATACTAGGGGAACGTATTACGTTCCCGAAAAGGTACTCTTCCGGAGAAGGGAGCGTGGAGCGGTGCACATACTTTATGGCGTGATGGCGCGTACCCCTTATGGCGCGCACTGCGCGCCGCTACAATATACTGCTGCTATTATGGCGCTTACCCCTCCGGGGCACAGGCAGGCAGGCAGGCGAGCGAAGTCTGCCTCTCCGGTGCACGCACGACAGATCTCCTCATTCCTAACCATTCCAACTAACCATAGGAAACGGGAAGCTGATAGCTTCCCCTACAATGGAAACGGGAAGCTGATAGCTTCCCCTACAATGCATGGAGCCAAGGCTTGACACGCCTAACACCTAATTCCTCACTAACCAAAACTTGATACCCCTCCGGGGCACAGGCATTTAGGGTACGTCCCCACTGTCATATGCGTCCCCACTGTCATATGGGGTTGGAGGTGATGATATAGGTTTCGGAAAGGCCGAAGGTGTAGATTTCATTGACCATCTTCAGAAAGCTGGTCATGTCGGTATGGCTTAAGCGCAGGCACACCGGATAACGCCCGGTAAGCTCGTAAAATTC
>JAAZFJ010000373.1 GCA_012511795.1 Syntrophomonadaceae bacterium | reverse complement strand
GTAGGGTGATTCCTGTCCATTCAGGATATTCAGCCCACCAAATCTGTTTTATGCTTTCTTCTCCATAGACGGAACCCTGTGCCAGGACCTGATTCTCCGCATCTCCAACTCTTACAAGGGAAAAGCCGATCCCGTTACGCAGACAGTAGCGGACTCTTCTCATAATATCCGCCAGCTGAGCAAAATCATCTTTTTGAATACAAAAATCCGCCATATTACATCCCCATTATGCAAGACTGCTTCTCTGAGTAACCTTTTTAAGACAAGTAGAATAGTTTAAAAAAGGTTCTAAAGTATTAATATGCAGTGACTTTTAATATGGTTATTGGCAAAAAGCATAATTAAGGATGTGAAGCAAATGCTTGTGAATAAGGGTGTTAAAATATCTGCGCATAAATTAAACCTTCCTTTGCGTGACTTATCTCAAAGAACAGCATCTGTGAACCGCTTTGACACGGCAACAAGTGGTGCAGTGATAAGGTATAGCAGGGCAAAAAATCATACTGACTACGTAACAGACCAAATCAGCATTACCGATCAGCCTACATTTTTATCCTGTTCAGACTTGATAGACAAAATAATTTATGCCCTTGATAACAGTCAGCAGCTTTCAGTTGTATCTGTAGGGGCTACGGAAGCTTTCGTTATGGCACAGTACACAATTTACCCGGAGGAAGAATTCATGAATCATGGAGAAGCTTATAACGCTAATCTGGGCATGCAAAACGGGTTTTTTCACCGGGGGGTCCGCTTTCCCAACATCGAAGCCAGAAACGAAGCTGTTTCTGCTGTAAGGCAAGCTGATATTGTAGGTTACAATACCATAGTTGATGATGCCAGAAAACTTACCGAGCAGGTTTTTTCCGTTTATAATATTCAGCCCCAGTACATTTTTGAAGCTAATCTGCGCAGGGTTTTAATGTTTTCACAAGGGGACAAATTTGAGCAGATGTTAAAGAATAGGAAGATCCTTCTGATAGGCTCCCTGGCCGCTGAAGCTGAAGAAGCTTTAAACCGAAAACTAAAAGAGCGGCTTAATTTTGATATTGTCGGAACTATAAGTATTCTTGAATATGAGGAGCTCCCCCGGGTCAGAGTGCAGGTTTCAAAATATGATTTTGACCTTTGTTTCATTTCGGCTGGGGTAAATGCTTTGATACTTGCCCCCTATATAGCCAATATGTATGGAAAAGTAGCCATTGATATTGGGTGGGGCATGCAAAGCTTTATTACTGATCAAATCGTAACAGATGCCTGGATCGATGAAATCATTGGACTTGAAAGACTGATGAAAATGTAATGCCCTTACTTTAAGAAAACAGGAATATATGGCAATCATAAGAATAAAATAGTATGATAGGGAAAAATAAAATAAAGACATTCGGTATTGCTTAAGCAATTTAAAAGGGAAAGTGTAAACCACTGCAGCTTCCCCTACTGTAAAATAGGATGGACCTTAGATGCCACTGGCCAAGGCCGGGAAGGCGAGGTTTCAGATGATTGTTAGCCAGGAGACCTGCCGGACGTTAAATCCCTAACCCGGGGTGAGCGGGGAAATGGGGCTTGCTATGTTTTGTACGGCCTCTTTTGAGGCTTTTTTTATTGCCCGGTGTCTTTATTAAATTATTGAATTGGAGATATGGATGTTAAATAATTATCATCCTCGCAGTGCTGCGATTTATTTATTCTGCTGGTTTATACTGGCCTTGTTTATTAATGATTTAAAGGTGCTTACCCTTATGACGCTCCTGGTTATAATAATCAACTTCGCTGAAGACAGGGCAAAAGCTTTAAGCAAAATTATGCTTTTTATCATGCCTTTAACTCTGTTTATTGCAGGATTTAATCTGCTCTTGGCCGATTATGGACAAGCAGTCTTTTATACTTTTAATATGCCTTTGGCCGGGGAGATCACGATTTATCAGGAACCTCTGGCAAACAGTCTGGCAATGGGAGTGAAACTTCTGCTTTTGATCAGTATTTTCAATATCTTCAACTTGGTTATAACAGCGGATAATTTATTCAGTGTCTTTGGTGCTTATTCAGGATCAGCTGTTTTGCTAGCAGTTCTGGCGCGCAGGATGGTTCCCTGGTTAGGCAGTGAAGCCCGTTCCATTTACGAAGTGCAAACCTTGAGAATCAGGGGGGCAGAAGCAGATAGCTTGCTTAAGAAAGTAAAGAATGCGGGACCTTTTCTGACCAATTTACTGAGAGCCACCCTGGAATCCTCCCTGCATACTGCTGAAGCTATGCAGTTAAGAGCTTATGGCAGCGGGAAACGCACCTATTTTGTGCCGGAAAAATGGCAAAGCAGGGATACATTTATCACCCTGACAGCATTGACTGTATTGGTGTTTTTTATATGTGATCCTTTTTTGGCGGAGTTGACCGGGTATAGTGTATTTATACTGCCGATTGTGCTGACAGGCAGCCAATTGGCCGGAGGTTTGTTGAAACAATGAGCACCATTGATATAAGGAATCTTTCTTATTCTTACCCCCGTCAACCCTATGAAGCCTTGCAGCAAATAAACCTGCAGATAAGAAAAGGCCAATTTTGGGCTATTATCGGCAGGTCAGGCTGCGGCAAGTCCACTTTACTGCGAGCTCTGGGCAGACTGGTACCTGATTTTTACGGAGGCACTTTGTCAGGAGAGATTCTTTTAAAGGGACGCCTTCTAAGGGAGTGGAATGCCGGTAAGCTATATCGTGAAATGGGGGTCATTATCCAGGACCCGGAACACAGTATCATATTTGACACGGTCCAGCGGGATATCGCCTTTGGCTTGGAAAATCTGGGCTTGGATAATGTTGAAATGAGAAAACGTATCGCCCGGATCCTGGACTACTTTTCACTAAATGAGCTGAGTCATAAATCAGTCAGCCATTTGTCAGGGGGTGAAAAGCAAAAGGTAGCCCTGGCTGGAATTCTGGCCATGCAACCGCAGATTTTAATCCTGGATGAGCCCACCGCACAATTAGACCCGGATGCGGCCTGTGACTTCATGGAGCTGATCAAGAGACTTCATAAGGAAGCTGGCATGACCGTAATTATGGCAGAGCAGAAACTGGAGATGCTTTTTGAAATGGCTGACAAAACAGCAGTTATGGAAAAGGGAGAAATAATATTTAGCGGTACACCTCTTGAACAGATGCAATGGGCGAAAAAAAATAATTATCCCCTGGTACCGGAAAGGGTTAAGGAAAGGACAGCCCACGTTAATAAAAAATCATATTTACTGCCGCCCACAGAAGAAAAAAATGTTACGGCAGCAGGTTACAACAAAGAACCTTACTCCCGGCCCCTTACCGCGAACAGGGATGTGGTAGCTGCAGTACAAGGCGTATGCTTTTACTATGAAGCAGGGATAACTGCATTAAAAGATATCGATTTGACCTTACACCGCGGTGAAATTACCGCCTTGGCAGGTGACAATGGGGCAGGGAAAACCACCTTGTTAAAAATACTGCTGGGATTGCTGAAGCCGGAGCAGGGACAGGTGAAGGTCCTGGGGTATCAAGACGGGAAACTGGCTCCTAATTTGATTGGCAGGGAGGCGGCATATCTGCCGCAAAACCTGGACCATTTCTTTATTGCTGATACAGTTCTGGCCGATGTGATGCTGAATATCAGGAAGCCGGGAGATATTGGAGATATAGCCCAGCTCTGGCTGGAAAAATTAAATGTCATAAAATATTCGGACAAAGATCCGCGCATTCTTAGTACCGGGGAAAAACAAAGAGCAGCACTGGCTGCAGTATTAGCAGGAAATCCTCGCCTGATCCTGCTGGATGAACCCACCCGGGGGCTGGATATGATCCAGAAAAGGGAATTTGGCCAGATCCTCAGACAACTGGCAGCAGAAGGCAGAGCTATTCTGCTTGCTTCCCATGATATGGATTTTGTCAGGGAGTACACTGACCGGGTCCTCCATATGCAGCAGGGACAGATCACAGCTGATAAAAATTCGGCGGAAAGCACAGAGGCAATATGACAGGTATGATGAAAGAAAGAATTCCGGGGTTAATAATTTTATTAGCAGTTATCATATCTCTGGCTGGTTTGTTCAAAGGAAAAATCAGCGACGGAGCAGCAGTATCAGTAATTTCCCTGGCAGCTTTGCTGATCATGATCAGATGGGCCAAAAATTCACTGGTTTCAGTTAAACAGTTATCTTTGATTGCTGCCCTTACAGCAGCAGCAGCCCTTGGCAGAGTACCTTTTGCTGCAATACCCGGTGTTCAGCCTACCAGTTTTTTAATTATTGTGATCGGCTTTGTATTTGGGCCCCAGGCTGGATTTATGACCGGGGCTATGTCAGCATTGGTTTCGAATTTCTTACTGGGGCAGGGTCCCTGGACCCCATGGCAAATGCTGGGATGGGGATTAATGGGTATGTTTGCCGGTTATGTGACTAGGATAAAAACCTTACGTGTTTCATGGGTGCTGGCTGTATTTGCCGGTTTATGGGGATTTATTTTCGGCTGGATACAAAATATAGGCTTTGCCGTATTATTTATTTATCCTTTGACTTTTAAGGCATATGTAAGCAGCTGCCTGTTAAGCGCTGCTTTTGACAGTTTACACGCCCTGACAAATTTTTTGCTGTGCTTGTTTTTGGCCAGTCCGGTGATAAAAATCCTGTCAGACTTCCACCAGCGCCTTGATTACAGATATGTACAGGCAGATTCTGAACATCATTTGGCTGCTATGGACTGTCCGCAGGAAAATGATGATAAACCGGGATCATGAGATGTAAAAAACATCTGACCGATATTTCTTACCTCATGCAGGCGCATCCTGGCAGATGATTGGCGGGTCAAAGCGTTTTTCCCCATTAAAAAACTCTTTAGCTGCCTGCGCACATTATTATCCCAATTACAATGTTTACCGGGGCCTGAGTAATATAATTGCCAGAATTGATCAGGGATTCTAGTCCACATCAGCGAATAATTAAAGGGTGCATCGCCTCCCAGAATAATTTTTCCCTGGGCAGTATCCACTTCGATCACCTGATGTCCGGCAGTGTGCCCGCCTGTGAAAAGTACCTTTAACCCAGGCAGTATTTCTGAACTTCCTTCCAGCAATTCCAATTGCTTTAAACATGGAAGCCAGTGGGAAGGACAAAATGAGCATTCCTCTCTG
>JAAZFJ010000049.1 GCA_012511795.1 Syntrophomonadaceae bacterium | reverse complement strand
TCCGGCAGTGTGCCCGCCTGTGAAAAGTACCTTTAACCCAGGCAGTATTTCTGAACTTCCTTCCAGCAATTCCAATTGCTTTAAACATGGAAGCCAGTGGGAAGGACAAAATGAGCATTCCTCTCTGACTGGCAGATGGATCAAGGAGCGAATTTCTTCAGCCTGAACGTAAATACGGGCGTGAGAAAAACTGGCCAGAGAGCCGGTATGGTCCCAGTGCAGGTGTGTCATGACCACTGTTTCTATGTCCTGGGCCTTAAAGCCTAACTTTGCCAGTGCAGTATCCATGTGGTTGTTTTCAGTACGTACGGAAGTTGATCCGACTCCGGGAATATATGACTGGCTGAATCCGGTATCAATTAATACAGCTTTTCCGGTATTTGACTGGACAATTAAAAAAGCATAGCTGGGTATGTTTTTTACATCAGGAAAGAAATCCGTATTACCCATCCCTACTGTAAAAGAACCATTATAAATCGGGTAAATCAAATAATTCATTTGATCATCTCCCTGTGAATTAATTTAAGTAATTATGGAGTTCTAATGCCCATAATATCATAAATAGCATAGTTTAAAGTCAATAATTGACAAGAAATTTTCCAATTATTTTGGTATAATTTATTTGTATGTGAAAAATAAGAAAGGAGAGTCTTGTGGAGGAGTATGCACTATTGTTGTCTCCCATTGTGGTTGTTTTATTAATTGCTGTTTACTTTATCTGGCAGCTCAAAGTAAGAGAAAAAGGCAAGATAAAAAGGCAGATTATTAAAAGCGGAGACAAAGGAGAATCTAAAGTTAAAAATGTTTTAAGAGGTCTTGAAAAGAAAAATTCCCGTTACAAAGTATACCACAATATTCGCCTGGGACCAGATATAACAACCACCAATGAATATGATACAGTGGTAATAGGTCCTAATGGTATATTTCACATCGAGACCAAAAACTATGGAGGTGAGCGCGGCGGCATAATAGATATCGACAGCAAAGGCAACTGGATTTTACATAAGAAAAATGGTTACTCCAAGATTATTACCAATCCTGCCGGACAAGTAGGTTCACATGAGTACCGGCTAAAAGGGTTCTTGATGAAGGTAGTGGGAGTAAAGAACTTACCCACTCAGGGAATTATCGTTTTATCCTGTGACAATATTACAGTCAGGGATAACGAAAAAGCAGCCAGGGAAATACCAATATTAAACAGGCACGAGTTGGCAGATTATATAAAGAGTTATAAAAAAGGCAAGATAATATTGTATCCCCGGACCATGAAGAAAATCTGTAAAAAAATTGAGGCCATGAATAATATGGCTGAGGCCAACAAAATGCAGGCGTTAGAAAAATAATAAATTGATTTTTTTAAATAAAAACCCTCTCATCTTAACGGTGAGAGGGTTTTATGATGAATATTAATAGTGTAAAAATATACAAAATTCCGACAAATCATTGACCTCTCTGAAAGGATGATGCTAACATGGTATTAATATCTAGATCCTGTCAATGCAGGAAATAAATATCGGGGGGGTATTTATTTAATGAGTGACACACCGTTAAACACTGAGAACGCTGCTGTGCAGCCGGATCCGGCGGCAATGGAAGCTGTCATGAAGAAGATCGCCAAGGTACAGAAGATTTTAGGTTTTCTGACCTGGGGCCAGTTGTTAATAGGACTTGTTTTTATCTTTGCACTTCTGTGGTGTCAGGCAGAAATGGGTAAATTCGCCTTAATGTCTGTAGCTCCGTTCTATTTAGCCCTGGCTTATGTGGCGGATATGGCTAAAAAGGATCTGTCCCAGGTAAAGCCGGTACTAAGAGCTACCGCCATTGCTCAATTTGGTTTCATGCTGGTACTTATTGCCGGTATATTTACTATTTCCTTACCGGTTCAATATTGGGCATGGGTAGCCATAGCCTTTATATTCGGATTGCTGCCAGCCATAATTATTTACCAGGCCAAAAAAGGCTAGATATTATTGCAGATTTTATTTTTTGAAACCTTGAAGCTTAGGCTTCAAGGTTTTTATTATTTAATGCTTCATCTAGCAGCCGGGCTTTTTCTCTATAGGGAATAGGCTCTGCTAAACCCACCGGAACTGCTGCAACTGCTAAAACCAACATAGTGGCAGTGTAAGTTAACCAGTGCCACTTAAATATTCATTAGTAATTTGTTTTATTGCTGCCTGTAATTCAGATCTACGAATTAACGTGCTTTTTTTTGATAATATTATAAGGAAAGGACCTTTACCTGCAGGCTGAAAAAGGCGACAATGTTGGTAAGATATGTAACAGTGCTTGTTATGGGAAAAATGACAGCAAAGATATATGAACAGGGGGGTGTTATGATGAGAAGAATTATTTATGCAGCAAGCCTGTTAATGATTATGCTGACAATTATAATCTGGCCGGTGCCAGCAAGGGGACAGGATGAACAGGCGCTGGTTTATACTGTTAATGTTGAAGATACAGTTACCTCAGGAACTGCCAAGAATATCAAACGGGCTATTGATTATGCCCAGAGTCAGAATGCGGATGCCCTGGTCATTCTGATCAACACACCCGGCGGGCTGGTTGATGCCACCCTGGATATTATCCAGGATATGTCCCGGGCAGAAATCCCGGTCATTACTTATGTTACTCCCCAGGGAGCCATTGCCGCTTCAGCCGGAACTTTCATATTAATGGGCGGCCACCTGGCAGCTATGTCACCGGGAACCACCTGCGGAGCTGCTATGCCGGTAACCATGACCGCTGAAGGTGGTGGAACCGAGGCGGCTGACCAGAAGACCATTAATTTTCTGGCCGAACATATGCGCAGTATAGCCCAGGAAAGGGGCAGGCCGGGAGATATAGCAGAGAAGTTCGTGCTGGAGAACTTAAGCCTCAATAATCAGGAAGCACTTAAACAGGGTATGATCGATGCTGCTGCCAAGGACCTGGAAGAACTGCTGGAGGTCATAAACGGGCGGGATGTTTCAACTGCTGCCGGAAAGATCATACTTAATACCGGAGATGCCCAGATTATAAACCTGGAAATGACTACAGAAGAAAAACTGACTCACATTATAAGTAATCCATCCCTGGCAGTGATTTTATTAATGCTGGGTATTTATGGACTTATTATTGCATTCTCTACTCCCGGATTTTTTCTGCCGGAAGTATTGGGTTCCATATTTCTGATACTGGGGCTCTTTGGTTTAGGACTCTTTGAAGTAAATCTTACTGCCATACTCTTGATTGTTCTGGGAATTGTTCTTTTAATTACGGAACTTTTTACGCCTACTTACGGGGTCTTGGGGGTAGGAGGAATAGTCAGCATTGTCTTGGGCATTCTCTTTTTGCCGGTGGAGCCATTGATGCCTGGCAATTGGTTTACTGCCTTTAAGGGAATGGCAATTGGGACAGGTATTGTTGGTGCCGGCTTTGTTTTTATTGTAATAAGAGGCGTTTTTAATCTGCGCAAAATAAAGCCCATGCAGGGAGAAGCTGAATTTGCAGACAGCGTAGGTATCGTTATAGATCCGTTGAATCCCCTGGGGCAGGTAAGGATCCGGGGAGAAATATGGCAGGCGGTAAGCAAAAACGGGGAAATACCTGCGGGAAATAAAGTAAAAGTAATTGCTCGTGATGGAATCAATCTGGTGGTTGAAAGAAGCGAGGATTTCCCAGATTAGAAAAGATACTTTCAGTTGGGATAAGATAAACCGGGTAACCTTAGTAGAATAAGCGAAGGTTTAGCAATACTGTTTGGATTTAAAATGAACAGGAGGCGTTAGTTATGGAAGGATTAGCAATTTTGTTTGACTGGCTGGTAGTTATAATCCTGGTGGTTGCCATTTTGAGCATGGCCATCAAAGTTATACCCGAATATGAAAGGGCAGTTTTGTTCAGGCTGGGACGTTTGGTGGATGCTCGGGGGCCGGG
>JAAZFJ010000372.1 GCA_012511795.1 Syntrophomonadaceae bacterium | reverse complement strand
TTTTAGCTGTGCAAAGTATGATAGATTACGAACAGCCCCAACAAAAAAGGTTATTGGAGCAGGAATTCGAAAAAGTTGTGCAAACAGGAATTGAGGATGTGATCAGTAAATGCCAGGGGTTAAATGCAGATATTTTTAGTTTCGGTGACTATGCTGCCAGGAACTTCTTGACCATCGGTGCCTTTGAAAAATATAACTGGAACAAACGTTTTAAAGATGCTCAGGTAAAAGTTGATGTGAGCTTTATTATTCGCCGGACCGGCACCCAGATTAAAAGCTCCCCAATGAAAAATCCTACAGGAGAAGATTAATGAAGTATTTAATAATCTTATTTCTTGTTGCCCTGTTTATTTATATGTTTAGTTTTGCCCGCTATAACTGGGCGAAAAAGAATCGGCTGGCGGCCATTGGTTCGCTGATTATCGGCCTGGCTGCGGTCCTGCTGCCGCTGTATATTATTTTTTACGGAAACTATGAGCTGTAAGATCCCAGCACAATTTCTCCCGTTGATCCGCAGAACTGCATTTATTATTTATAGGATAAAAGCACAATTCTCCGTATTATCCGGAGAACTGTGCGGGTTAAACCTTATATATTTACCACTCTTACTTCTTTTACATATGGAGCACACCTTAAAGACAGTTCCTGCATTTCTTCTTTGCTGTATGGAAGACAGCTTTGGTAAGCAGAATCAAGGGTACTGCTGGGATTAAACTGCTGCAGGGAATAAACTTCGGCCCCTTCTATATATCTGGCGATGACTTCAATGTCACCAAAGGTATGAAGTTCCGGAACCACCGTAGTACGGAACTCAACTTTGATTTCAGCCTGCTGCAGAAGGTTTATGGCGGCCCTTACATTGAAAAACTCTGCATTGGTCAATCTGCCGCAGGCCTGCTGATACTTTTTAAAATCCAGGGGCGCTTTGATATCCATGGCCGTATAATCCAGAAGCTTTTCATCCAGCAAGCGGCTTAGCATATCTACATTGGTGCCGTTGGTATCTAGTTTCACCAACAGTCCCATGTTTTTGAAGATCCTTATGGCTTCCGGCAGGTCATGGTGCAGTGTAGGTTCACCGCCGCTGATCACCACCGCATCTAAAAAGCTTTTTCTTTCCTGCAGGAATTCGATCACTTCAGCCATTTCGATATCTTCCCTCTGTGCTCTGTTGAACTTTAAGAGCAAATGACCGTTATGGCAAAAAGGACAAGCAAAGTTACAGCCCCGGGTGAATAAGACCGTAGCTATTTCACCCGGATAATCCAGGAGGCTTTGATTGATCATTCCTGCAAAGTTCATCTAATTAACAGCCCTGTCAAATAATTTTCTTTCCTTGAACTCTTCCTGTTTGCCGGCATTCCATTGATCCACCGGACGCAGGTAACCTACTACCCGGGAGTAAACTTCACACTGGGTTTCCTGGCCCTGAGCTGCACATATGGGGCAGGTATGGTTTCTGCCGCGCAGGTAGCCATGGCTGGGGCATATGCTGAAGGTGGGTGTCAGTGTAAAGTACGGCAGTCTGAACTGTGAACACACTTTTTCCACCAGTTTCTTGGCTGAGGCGATAGAAGGCACTGCTTCACCCAGGAATATGTGGAATACAGTACCTCCGGTATAACGGGTCTGTAATTCATCCTGGGTTACCAGGGCTTTAAACAGGTCTTCCGTATAGTAAACCGGCAGCTGGGTAGAGTTGGTATAGTACGGTTCTGCTCCCTCTCTAAATTCAGCTTCGTTGGCCACAATGATATCCGGATACTGGGCTTTATCCTTCCTGGCAATTCCGTAGCTTACTCCTTCCGCCGGAGTTGCTTCCAGATTGTAGATATCCCCGGTTTCTTCCTGGTATCTCATCAGCCTGTCACGCATGAAATCCATTACTTCTATGGCAAACTCATGTCCGGCCGAACTTGCGATGTCTTCTCCTAAAAAGTTGAGGCAGGCTTCATTCATGCCGATCAAACCAATGGTGGAAAAGTGGTTTTTCCAGTATTGGCCAAACCCGGCTTTAACTTCACGCAGATAAAATTGTGAATAAGGATAGAGTCCTGATTCAGTCAGGTTCTCCAACACCTTGCGCTTAATCTGCAGACTGTTTTGAGCCATATCCATCAACTCTGCCAGACGGGCGAAATAGTCCTGTTTGTCTTTTGCCAGGTAACCCAGACGGCTCATGTTTATGGTTACAACGCCGATGGAACCGGTCAGGGGGTTGGCGCCAAAGAGGCCGCCGCCGCGTTTTCTCAGTTCCCGGTTGTCCAGTCTTAAACGGCAGCACATGCTGCGGGCATCCTCAGGGCTCATATCTGAATTGATAAAGTTCGAGAAATAGGGAATCCCGTATTTGGCTGTCATTTCCCATATTTTATCGTAACTGGGGTTGTCCCAGTCGAAGTCTTCTGTAATGTTGTAGGTAGGAATAGGGAAGGTAAATACCCGTTCTTCAGCATCCCCTTCCATCATCACTTCCGCAAAAGCCCGGTTAAATATATCCATTTCCGTCTGGAAATCGCCGTAAGTCTCCGTCATATACTTTCCGCCGATGACTACCGGTTCATTTTTCATAAATTCCGGCACTTTAAGGTCCAGAGTTATATTGGTAAAAGGGGTTTGAAAGCCTACCCGGGTAGGAACATTCATGTTGAATACGAATTCCTGCAAACCTTGTTTTACCTGTTTGTAGTCCAAATTGTCATAGCGGATAAAAGGCGCCAAAAGGGTATCAAAGTTGGAAAACGCCTGAGCCCCGGCTGCTTCGCCCTGCAAAGTAAAGAAGAAGTTTACGATTTGTCCTAAAATAGAGCGAAAATGTTTGGCCGGGCCGCTGGCCACCTTGCCTCTTACTCCCCTGAAGCCCTGCAGGAGTAAATCTCTGATATCCCAGCCTACACAATAGACACCCAAAATACCCAGATCATGAATGTGAAAATCCCCATTGGCATGTGCCTGTTTGATTTCCGGCGGATAGATCTGGTTTAACCAGTATTGGGAAACGATCAATGACGCTATATGAAAGTTCATGCCCTGCAGGGAATATGTCATATTGGAGTTTTCCTTGATA
>JAAZFJ010000371.1 GCA_012511795.1 Syntrophomonadaceae bacterium | reverse complement strand
GTAATGGAAGATGGCACGGAGATATCGAATGTGACCGGCAGTGGAAGGCTCGAAACCCTCAGCAGTTTGAAAGACTCCATGGCCCAGGCGGATTTTGAACTGAACTTGCCCACAAAAACTGAACTTAAAGGCAGGCTTTTCCTGAACCCGGAGGGAATCATACTCACCAGAGATACAGTGAAAGCTTTGGCCGAAGCAGGCTTTGATTTTCCTGGCTTGGATAATGAGACGCTTCCGCCATACGTTATATATACGAATTTCATGAGTGAAGCTGATATGGCTATGATCAAAGAATCCTTCAACAATGGAAGCCTGATGATCGCATATGAAAAGTCCGATGAGATCAAGGCATTTACCGAAACACTTTTGCAGATCATCCCGGAAAGCTGCTTTTCTTATTCCAACGGTTATGCGGTGCTGGAGCTCAAACCCTCGATTTTGACCTCTGCCGCTCTGATAAATAACCTAAAAGCCAACAGTGAAGAACTTGCCGTCAAGTTCACGGCGATCATGGAAAAACCGGCAGACATGAGTGAAGAAGAATTCAGCAGCACGAAAAATGAATTGATTACCGAATTCGTGGAATCGATCGACACCATACAAATTACGGATCTGCCGGAAATGGAACTGCCTTTCCGTATCGAGGAATTCAAAGTAAGTACCAAAGATCAGTTGATTGAAACTTCAATACATATTAAGGTCGATGAGAATGGTGAGAGCTTTGACCTGGCATATGAAAGCAGCTACAAAAGCGGTACTGACAGCCTGACAGGGGAGGTGGAACTGCTGATCTCCGCAGATACATCTTTTGCGGTTATGGACTTTGCTCTGCAGGCCAGCTCGAAAAATACTGCTGAGCAAGCCACTGCTAATATGACTATTACCGGTGATATTGAGGACGGTGATCAACCTGTAAGCGGTGTTATTACAGTTGATTGCGTCTGTGATTATAACTATGATAAAGCCATCACTATGCCTGCAGTAACTGACAGTAACAGCATAAAAATCGATTTGGCTCAATACCAGGACGTGGCCGAAGATAACCCGGGGTTGGAACTAAATGCGAACAAAATCTATGTATATGTTGATGGATGGGAAATGTATTTTGAACAAGCCCAGCCCCTGATTATCGAGGGGAGAACCATGCTGCCTATAAGAGAACTGGCTGAGCAGTTGGGTTGCGCGGTGGAATGGCTGCCGCCGGACACCATTATCTTAAGTGACGGCGTGCATGAAGATATGAAGCTAACCATAGGTGCCAAGAGTTATCAAGTGGGAGATGAATCCTATCCTTGCGATGTGCCGCCCCAGATCATCAATGATCATACCTATGTGCCGGTCAGATTGATCGCTGAATACTTCGGCTTTACTACCGTGGAATGGGATGAAGCCAGCAGGTCACTTACGTTAATGAGCGATTAGAAAAGTTGGTTAGTTGGTTAGGGACGAGGGGTGAAGCAGAATTTTTTGCTGAAGCTTTTGTAGGGGCTGCTATTAGCTGCCCGTTTCGTATGGTTGGTTCGAAATATAAGACCGGGTTTTTCCGGTTACAATGAATGTCCTGCTGTTGCAGGAACCAAAAACTTGACATTTAGGGTACGTCCCCAATTGTCATGAGGGAGAGAAAGGATGAAAGGAATTATCTTAGCAGGAGGTATGGGCACCCGCCTGTATCCCATGACCCACGCGGTATCAAAGCATCTTTTGCCCATTTATGACAAGCCGCTGATCTATTATCCCCTGTCGGTCCTGATGCTGGCAGGGATCAGGGAGATTCTGATCATTTCAACCCCTGAGGATAGACCGGTCTTTGAGCGGCTCCTGGGGGATGGATCCAGGCTGGGCATTAAATTCTCATACCAGGTGCAGGATACCCCCCGAGGCCTGGCGGATGCTTTCATCCTGGGTGAGGATTTTATCGGAAATGATAGTGTATGCCTAATATTGGGCGACAATATATTCTACGGCCAGGATCTTACCCGGATTCTAAACCGGGCCATGGAGCTTAGAAAGGGTGCAGTAATTTTCGGCTATCCGGTGAAAGATGCCCGCGCATTCGGGGTGGTAGAATTTGATGATAAAAACAAGGTCATTTCCATTGAAGAAAAGCCGGAGAAGCCCAAGTCCAATTATGCGGTCCCGGGCATTTATTTCTATGATAATCAGGTGGCTGAGATCGCTAAAAAGGTCAAACCATCGGCACGGGGTGAGATCGAGATCACGGCTGTAAACAATGCGTATCTGGAAAAAGGAGAGCTGAAGGTGATCCTGTTGGGAAGGGGCATGGCCTGGCTGGACACCGGGACACCGGAGGGCATGCTGAAGGCTGCCGAATATGTGGAAGCAGTCCAGTCCCGGCAGGGGTTTTATATTTCTTGTCCGGAGGAGATCGCCTGGCGCAGGGGTTTTATTGATATCCGGCAGTTAAGAGCCATCGGAGAAAGCCTTAAGATGACGGATTACGGCCAGTATATCCTGTCACTGGCCAATGAAGAACATTTACATCAGGATTCGGAGGAATGATCGATGAAAAACATCCTTGTCACTGGCGGGGCCGGCTTTATCGGCAGCAATTTCGTAAAAATGATGCTTGATAAATACCCCTTATACCGGATCATCAATGTGGACGCCCTGACTTATGCGGCCAATCTGGAAAATCTGCAGGATGTTTCAGTACACCCGAATTATTCCTTT
>JAAZFJ010000370.1 GCA_012511795.1 Syntrophomonadaceae bacterium | reverse complement strand
TAGGTAATACACAATCAAACATATCTATACCTCTTGCAACTCCTTCAATAATTGATTCAGGAGCTCCCACACCCATTAAGTATCTTGGTTTACCCGCTGGCAACAAGGGTACAATATGGTCCAAAATCTCGTACATTAAGGGTTTTGGCTCTCCTACACTCAATCCTCCCAAGGCGTATCCCGGAAAATCCAGCTCAATTAGTTTTAGGCTATTTTCCTTGCGTATATCATGAAAAAGACCACCCTGGATAATAGCAAACAATGTCTGGTCTTTTCTATTATGGTATTTTTGGCACTCCTTTGCCCAACTATAGGTCCTTTCAGCTGCTAACTGTGTCTCGTGTCTGTTGGAGGGGTATGGTGCACATTGATCAAAAACCATAGCAATATCTGAACCCAAAGCCATTTGGATTTCCATTACCTTTTCTGGATTAATAAAATGTGTCGATCCATCGATATAGGATTGAAATGTAACCCCACTATCATTAATTTTGTTTATTCTTCCTAAACTAAATACCTGAAATCCTCCACTATCGGTCAAAATTGCTTTATCCCAACCCATAAATTTGTGTAATCCACCACTTTTATGAATAAGCTGATGTCCGGGTCTTAAAAAAAGGTGATAGGCATTGCTCAGTATTATAGAAAAACCTAACTCATCAATCTCTTTAGGTAAAATGCCCTTAATAGTAGCCTGGGTCCCTACAGGCATAAATACCGGTGTTTCAACTATACCATGTGCTACCTCAATAATACCCAGCCTTGCCTTATTATTAGGCTCATCAATCTCTTTAAGAACTTTAAACTGAAAAGACATTTTGCCTCTTTTCTTCTTTTAATAGAATAAAATAATTTTACTTTTTACCAGCACCACCAAAGTCTGATTAGAAATCCAAAACAAGCCTACTTGTTCATCAATTGAAATTATTGTATGAACATTGCATCCCCAAAACTATAAAAGCGATAACCCTCCTTGATAGCTTCATAATACGCTTTAAAAAGAAAATCTTTTCCAGTAAAGGCAACAGCCAGCATTAAAGGTGTTGAACGTGGTAAATGAAAATTAGTAATCAAAGCATTAATAACTTTATAATGATATCCTGGATAAATAAATAAATCAGTCCAACGAGTGCCTTCAGAAACTCTGTCATTGATAAAAGCAGATTCCAGAGCACGTGTAACAGATGTTCCCACCCCTATAATCCTTCTCTCCTCCATAAAAGCCTTGTTAATAGTTTTAGAATTTTCAGGGGTTATAGTATAGAGCTCCTCTTTCATCTTATGTTCTTCCACCTGATAAGCTTTTACTAATTCAAAAGTCCCCCTTCCAATATGTAAGGTTAGGTAAATTATATCAATACCTTTTTTCTTAATTTTAGCCAGCAGTTCTTCCGTGAAATGGATACCTGCAGTCGGTGCAGCTATGGAGCCTTCATTTCGAGCATATACAGTCTGGTAACTATCGGGGTTTTTAAGATTTTTTTTAATATAGGGTGGGGTTGGGATGTTGCCAACCCTATGCAGTATTTCTTGAATATCCCCCTCTGCCTTCATTTCAAGAAGGAAGGCCCCCTGTTCCTCATCTTTATTAAGCACTATGGCAGATAATTGTTCTGAAAAAACTATTTCTGTACCTGGAGGAGCTTTTCTGCCAGGCTTTAAAAGTGCCTGCCAGCAATTATCTGAGG
>JAAZFJ010000369.1 GCA_012511795.1 Syntrophomonadaceae bacterium | reverse complement strand
GGGGGAATAACATGAAACGTCTGGTAATCTTCTTAATGCTTATCATAATGGTCATGATCTTAGGCTGTCAGAGTCCGCTGCTTAATGACCCGTCTGATCCTCCAACCCAGGAGCAAGGCCAGGAGGACCCTGATGTAAGTCAGGCGCCTGATGAAAACCAGTCATCGCCGAAATTCAGTGTGGAAAGCCTGGGAAGAGTCCGTCTTGGTATGAGTGCAGAAGAGGTAGAAAGTATCCTGGGAAATGATTATACCCAGGAAATCCATGATGAAGGCGGATATTTTGGAGAGAGCATTATTGTAAGAACATACGCTGATGGGTGTGATCTGATAATAGGAAGTAATTCAGATCGGGTTTTGCAGATGGAAGCTTATAGTGAATCATACCCAACCAGTATGGGCTTTAGGGTAGGCGATCCCAGTATGCAGGTTATGGATGCTTACCGTGGGAAATACCGGGAGTTTGTTGGCAGACACAGCAGTGAAAAGCTTCTGGGGTGGTTTATGATTGGTGACACTTGTGAATTATTGATTTTCTCCAGCCAGGAAAACCGGGAACGTTTTAATGAAAACATAGCAGCAGATAGTAAGGTTACCGGCATTACACTGGGATATTCCTATTATTTCGATTAAGGGCTGCAAGGTGGAGTTAAGAATGAAAACTTAGCTAAGGTTTTACAAGGAATTATTGCTATAGGCAACGAATGTATCTGGTAAAATTTACTGGGGGGAAATATAATGAATTACCTGGACGTTGCCAATAGCAGCTTTGTTTTTATGGTGTGCGGGGTCATCGTTTTTTCTGTATTGGTCATTTCCTGCCTTTTCCTGTGGAAAGCGTGGAAGCGCGGTCTGGAATTAGGAATGGGGCGGGAGATCCTGATGCGGACAGTCAAGTCCAGTATGACATTTTCCATAGCTCCTTCCATCCCAATCGTAATTGCTCTGGCAGCCATGGTTGGGATCTTGGGCATCCCATTTCCCTGGATGAGACTTTCCATTATCGGCTCCTTTCAATATGAGCTGATGACTGCCAATATCGGTGCTACAGCTATGGGAATTGAATCTTTGGGAGGCGCAGGCTATACCGGGCAGGTGTTTTCCAATTCCATGTGGGTCATGTCACTGGGTATTATCTGGGGCATGATCTTTTCTATTTTCTTCTTAAAAAAATTCTCTTCTACGCTGGAAAGTGCTCAAAAGAAAGATTCCACCAAAATCCAGATCATCATAACTGCCCTTTATTTTGGAATGATTTCAGTCTTTGTGGGTCCGCCCATTGTCAGCGGCGGAGTACAGCTTTATACACTCCTGGTCAGTGCCTTGCTGCTGTTTGCCATTACCTATATCACGCGCCAAATGGAATCAACAGCAGCCGGAGACTTTGCGTTTACACTGAGTATGGTGGGAGGCATGATTTTTGCGGCCTTCTATACCAATCTGATTTAAGGAGGAAGTTTTTATGAATACCAGCTATAATGATTCATTGCATCGTCTGGGAAGAATTGCTTGCAGTGCAGCTTTGGTGCTGATAATTATGGTTCCCCTTACCGTTTCCATGCGCTATGATATTTTTCCTCCCTTCAGAAACTTTATCGGAGGTTTTTTCCAAGCAGTTATGATCTACCTTCCAATATCCATTGCTGAATTCCTGACCTTTGTTCCCATTTTAGGCTCTGGTGCTTACCTGGCTTTTATAACCGGCAATCTTACCAATCTTAAAATTCCCTGTGCCGTAGTGGCCATGGAAAATGCCAATGTGAAGCCCGCTACTGATGAAGGTGAAGTGATCGCTATCCTGGCCGTTGCATCATCATCAATCACGACGATTATGATCATCTTCTTTGGTATGCTGCTTATTTTCCCGCTGATGCCTTTATTAAACCACGAATATTTAAAACCGGCTTTTGATAATGTGCTGCCTGCACTTTTTGGTGCATTGGGGGCATACTTTTTTATAAAGCACTGGAAACTGGCGGTGAGTCCGCTATTGTTTTCCATCGTTGCTGCGTTTATCATCATTCACCTGACGGGGATCCAGTTCAGCTCCATTCAGGGCTTACTGATACCGATCCTGGGAGGGATTTCGGTGGTGTCAGCACTGGCCTTATATAAAAAAGGGTGGATCAAAAAAGAAGATGTGGAATAAATGTTAGGAGGGATAATATGCTACATGCAAAAACTGGGATAAAATTTGACCTGAACAAGGCAGCAGAACAT
>JAAZFJ010000368.1 GCA_012511795.1 Syntrophomonadaceae bacterium | reverse complement strand
CAATAGACCGGGAAGCCAGGGAAATCTCCAAGAAAGTTTCCTTTCGCTGGAGCAAAATGGCCGAAGCCATCGCTTGGCCGGAAAAACGTCCATATATGATGCATTATGATGGACATCGAAACCGAATCGACCGCATTGTACGCCCTCATGAAACAGAAGTAATGGAAAAAGAAATCTTTTCCGAAGCTTTATTCTCTTCCAAAACATCACCCTGGACCAAGCTGATCAAGATGTATCTGATTTATCAAAATGGGGAAGCATGTGTGGCTTGTCCTATTACCTGCACAGAAGGAATGGTAGCGATCCTGGAACGCTATGCTGACAATTCGGAACTTAAAAGGATTCTTCAGCACTGTCAGGAAGGAATAGATGGGGAATTTGCCATCGGTGCCCAGTATATTTCTGAAATTCAGGGGGGTTCGGATATTCCTGCTAACCTGTTGGAAGCAGTCAATGAAGACGGACAATGGAAATTATATGGTACTAAATTCTTCTGTTCTGCGACCCACGCCGATTATTCCATGGTTACTGCTAAACCCCAGGGTTCAGAGAAGGTAGCCCTTTTTGTTGTACCATCCTGGTTGCCCGGCAACAAGGAAAAAGAGATCAGAAATGGATACACCATTGACCGTATCAAGTGGAAAATGGGAACCAGTGAGCTGACCACCGGTGAGCTGACCTTTAACGGGGCGGTTGCTTATGAAGTGGGGCCGCTGGATAAGGGAGTAGCAAATGTAGTGGGAATCGTCCTTTCCTATTCACGCCTTACAGTCGGCCTTTCTGCTGCTGCTTTCATGACTCGTGCGGTACGGGAAGCAACCCGGTATGTACAATTCAGAGAAGCTTTTGGTCTTAAAATCGGCAATTTCCCATTAGTGATGGGACAACTGCAGGATATTCAGAGAACAGCCCGCCGGACTACTGCAGGAGCCTTCAAACTTTACAGGAGTGTGATTGAGCAGGGAGGACTGGGAAATGCTTCCCGCCAGGGACAAACCCTGGAAGAGAAAAAAGAAGCCTTTAATATCAGAGAACTGATTATGCTGCAAAAAATTGCTGCCTCTTATGACTCTACGGATGTTATTCGAACTGCCATGTCCCTTTTCGGCGGCCATGGGATCATGGAAGACTTTTCTGTCTTGCCCAGGCTGTACAGGGATTCGGCTGTCAATGAACTATGGGAAGGACCAAGAAATGTTTTGCTAATGCAGATCCACCGTGATCTGCAAAAGGCTTCTGAATGGTATAAACCTGAGGAGTTTGTAAGAAATATCCTGGCCGGTGGCAATTCTGAAGTGGTTGATAAATTAGCGGCTGAAATGGCTGAGATCGTTGCTTATCCAAATTTATTACAGGCAGATGAAGAAACCATCAGGATGAGTATGAGATGGGATAAATTCTGTCATGAATTTTCTCATGCTTATCAGGACATAGCCCTTTCAGAAGTAGAAAAGGACTGATCCTATCTGGACTTATATATTACTCAGCAGCATATATAATCCAGAAACGATCAGTAATAAATAGATAATTTTCAGGAAGAGCTGCTGGTTTATTTTTGCAAATAGCCACTGTCCCAGGAACATGCCGGCCAAAAGGAAAGGAATGGACCATAAAGCTGCTGTCCAAACGGATTTTGAAACGGGATGCACAATAATCTGGAGCAGGAAGCTTATTATAGCGATAAACACAAAATAAGCGTTAGTAGCAGCATGGATAATTGCCTTATCAGTTTTGGCCCCTAAAAAATAGATCATCAGAGGGGGACCGCCCATACCGGTACTGGTGTTGAGCAGGCCGGAAAAAGCTCCTGCTATCAGTTGCTTGGTCTTGCTCTCCTTCAGTTTTATTTTGGTGATGAGCAAAGCTGCCGAAATCAGGATGATGATACTAATAAAGATCTTCAATGGCTGTTCATCAAGAAAGGTAAATAGTGCTATCCCAGGTAATGCACCTATCAAGCTTCCTTTGATCAGACGGATAAGTATTCCCTTATCTATCCTATGGCGAATCCGATAGCTGACAATGAGACATATTATAAAGGACAGCAAAATATTTAGCTGGATCGCATCGTGTGGTTCTAATATAAGCAGGTAAAACGGGATGGACATGATAGCAAACCCGAATCCGGTAGCTGCCTGCAAAATAGAAGCGAAAAATACTATTAAAGTCAAAGCCAGGGTAGTCATATAAATCCTTCTCATTTAATTTCGGTCATTTTAACATCAATATCAGTCTTCGTAAATAAAGATTTATTTATAGCAAAATTTTTATAATCAGATGATGACCAGGAAGCTTATTAAATGATGCCGATAATTGCAAACAAAATAGTTGGCATGCAAATTAGTTGTTGACAATGTAATTTTGTGAAAATAAAATAAAATAAAATGCTTGACGGACTTGGTATTGCATGTGCAAAATCCGGCCAGCACCAAAAGGAGAGGTAAAAATGGATTTTAAGCTCAGTGATGAACAAAAGTTGATCAAGGCCAATATGAGAAAGTTCGCCAAAAAGTATGTGGATCCAATCGCAGCAGAGATAGATGAAAGCGGTCGATACCCGGAAGAAGTCATTAAACTATTGGGCGAAAAAGGTTACATGGGGATGCCCTTCCCTGAAGAATACGGCGGAGCCGGGGTGGACTATTTGACTTATGCCATTGCTGTAGAAGAACTTTCCCGTTCCTGTGCAGCTACCGGTTTTACCATGTCGGTACACACTGGACTGGCCTGTGGCCCCATTGCCCTTTTCGGCAATGACGAACAAAAAAAGAAATACCTGACCCCTATGGCTAAAGGGGAACATATAGGGGCTTTTGCCCTGACCGAACCCGGGGCGGGGACTGATGTAGGTTCTGCCACCACCCGGGCAGTACTGGACGGTGAAGAATATGTTCTGAACGGCTCTAAAACTTTCACTTCCAATGGACCGGTTGCCGACACTTTTGTCACCTTTGCCTGGACAGACCCGGAAGACAAGAGAAAAGGAATGAGCGCCTTTATCGTTGAAAAGGGAACACCGGGCTTAACCATCGGGGAACATATCATGAAGATGGGGATCCGTGCTTCCCAGACTTCGGCAGTATTTTTCCATGACTGCCGCATACCCAAAGAAAATCTGATCGGCAATCCGGGGGATGGACTTAAGATTGCCATGTCCTGCCTGGATCATGGCCGCATTGGGATCGCTGCCCAGGCAGTGGGGATCGCCCAGGCTGCTTTGGATGAATCCATAGCGTACTCCAAAGAGAGGATCCAGTTTGGCAAGCCGATTTCCAAGAACCAGGCCATTCAATGGATGCTGGCTGATATGGAAACCGATATCAATGCCGGAAGATTCATGTATTATTATGCGGCCTATCTGAAGGACCAGGGACAGTCCTTTGGCAAAGCTGCATCAATGGCAAAATTATTCTGTTCGGAGATGTGCTTTAAGCATGCTTCAAAAGCTGTGCAGATCTTTGGCGGATATGGATACTGCAAAGGACAGAAAGTTGAAAGGCTTTTAAGAGATGCAAAAATTACCGAGATTTACGAAGGTACTTCTGAAGCACAAAGAATGAACATCGCCAGTAATTTGTTAAGATAATGTATGAGGCGGTGAACAGGAATTTTCCTGTTTGCCGCTTAATTGATTCAAAGGAGAGAAGTAATGGAACTGGAACAGTGTGTAAATTTTGCACTGACAAGAGCACAAAATATCGTCCACCAGTATTTCAAAGCCAGGTTAGCTCCTTTTGGGGTTACACCCGGGCAGTACGGCATACTAAAATGCCTTTGGGATGAAAACGGGCTGACAGTGAAACAGATTGCCGAAAGGATGTACCTGGACAGCTCTACCGTTACAGGACTGTTGGACCGTATGGAGCACAAGGGCTTGATCAAGCGCCAGCCGGACCCAACTGACCGCAGGGCTTTAAGCGTCATTCTGACACCGGCAGGGGAGGAGCTGAAGGCCCCGGTAAGCCAGGCGATCATTGATGCCAACCAAGCTGTACTGCAAAACGTCAATGATGAAGAGGCACAAAATCTCATTAATTTTTTACTGGGGCTTAATATGAAATAATTGTGCAGCACATACAAAGCTATATTAGTTATTTAAGAAATCATAAAAACATAAAAATAAACGGACAGAACGGTAAAGGTTCTGTCCATTTTTTATAGCAGTATAATT
>JAAZFJ010000367.1 GCA_012511795.1 Syntrophomonadaceae bacterium | reverse complement strand
GCTGCTACTGGTGTGGCTCCAACCGACTGGACGCTTCAGCTTTCGGGAGCTAAGGATGAGAGCGTTACCAAGGCTTATTTCGAGCAAGGCCTGGCTTGCCCTTCATCAGGACATCAGGTATTCTGGACCGATGACAAAGGCACTCCAGATATTAGCGATGATGATGTCTGGGGAGGAGTACCCTTATGGCTCTTGGTAGCGATGGTGGATGATAACCCGGATGTCGGTGGTAAACATATCAATTTTAATGAGGCACTCGCCGAAGAAGGTTACCAGGTTAAAGTTGTAGCTGACGACGGAACTACGGTAACTTTAGATAGTACAGCAATTGCCAAAAATAATAGCTATATCATTGCCAACACTTTGAACGGACAAGCACTTCCTCTTGAAATCGGTTCAGAAAAAGGCTGGCCGCTCTATCTGATCGGTTCGGCCGTATCTGGTGAAAAACAGGTAGGCAATATTGTTCGCATTGAACTGTCCGGTCTGCCTGAACCTGACCCGGTCATTCCTGAACTGCACATAGTTAAATATGGGGATGATGGCACTACTGTAATTGAAGAAGAAACCCTCACTTATATCGATATGCAGAGTCTGTTCGATGTGATTGGCGACGGGACTACGGTTTACAAGTATGAAGGAATAACTAATAATGCAGATGATATATGGGATGCAGCTGAGACTTACCCGGGTGGCTTCAAAATTGCCAATGCGGTTAAAGGTACACTTGTTAAGGATCTCGTAGAACGGGTAGGCGGCATGGGAACTGGTACTGATATCGTGTTCAAAGCCAAGGACGATTGGGAAACCACGCTGCCCTATTCCTCAATATATACAGATCCTTCCGTACAGGCACGCCAGGGAGATGCCATTTTGGCCTGGTATGCTGACGGTAAATATGTTCCTGAGTATCAAGATGGTATGCGTCTATTCTTTACTCCGGATGATCAAATCTACGGACAGTGGGATATGCATGAAACCTTGCCGGAAGCATACTGGCACTACTATTACGACAGTTACAATAAAGTCATGTATCCATCTTGTGCCGGACTGTCCCCCAAATATATTACCGAAATCAAGGTTTACTCAACGCCAGCGGAAGGTTGGACACTGAATCTGGATGGCCAGGGTATTGGCGGGTTGGTTAAGGATATCAGCAAAACCTATTTTGAATCAGCTCTTACCTGCACCATGGGTGCTAATCACAAAGCAACCTACATCGATTCCCAAAACCGGACCTGGGCAGGGATGCCTCTGTGGTTCCTGGCGGGCTTCGTGGATGATACTGACCAGCATTCGGACAATGCCTTTAACAATGACCTGGCTAACGCTGGATACCAGGTTATAATCACTGCTGAGGATGGATATTCTGTAACCATCGAGAGCCAGGATATTATTCGCAATAATGACTACATTGTAGCAAACACCTTAGATGGATTTAATATTTCTGAAGCGGATGATAACTGGCCGCTGAAACTGGTGGGACCGAAAGTGAGCGGGTCAAACTCTATTGGCAATATAGTAAGCATTGAGTTAGTAAGCTCATCATCATTACTTACTCCACCGGCCTTGACTGCTGACACTGACGAAAACAAGGTTGGACAGGCGATAGAGATCACCTTTACCGGTGATGCTGCATGGGAGAACGCTATTTATAGTATCCTTGTCAACGGCTTAAACGTTGCTGATACGAGATATACGGTATCATCCGGCAAGATTGCCATTGCAGAAAATGTATTTACCGAAGCCAAGGACTATACTGTTGATATTAAGGCTACCGGGTACGAAGATGCTTCTGTAGTGCAAACCATAAACAGTGACAAAGCTGTCTATTCTGTAGCACCCGTAACAGATTCCGCTTATACCATAGGAGAAACTGCGGCAGGCATCAAGACTATGACTGTTAATGCCGGCATATCGGGATTTAGTTACTTTGCTGTGGATATTGAACCGGTATCCTCCCATAGTGGTTTGGAAACCGCAGTCTTTACCCATTTGAGAAATGGCAGCCAATTGCAAATTAACTCAACCAGAGCCGACTTTGATCAAGTTGGTACTGCACAAGCTGGGTTCAATGTGAAAGCCGGGGACATCATCAGAGTCTATATAGTTGATTCGTTGACCAATGCCGTTGATCATAACCCGGTATTTTTTCAATAATGATTCATGCATAATTGTTAGGCAGTTGTAATAAATGGGGCAAAACCCTAAGACATTTTGTTTTGAGGGTTTTGCCCGACCCTGCCTAACTTGGAGTAGTAGATAAAGGAGCAGCTATTATGATACCAAAATTAGGCTTCTATAAAAGATTTCCGGAAGCTCGACGGATAGGTTATCTGGTTGTTTTTCTTTTCACTTTGGTTTCCTTCTGCTTTTTTCCAACAATTGCCTGGGCAGAGGCATCCACGGGAGAACAGATTATTTTGACCTGGTCCCAGGATCCGGCGACTTCCCAGACCATAACCTGGCTAACACCACATAACGGTGCCAATAAGGTTCAGTATATCGAAGCTGCAGGGTATAGTGGAGATTTTGCGGCAGCGACTCAGGTAGAGACTGCAGGTAGTCAATTTGGCGACAGCAGCCATTACCGCTTTTCAGTTGTGCTTGCTAATTTGGAGTCCGATACCCAGTATTTTTACCGGGTAGGTAGTGATGAAGCTTGGAGCGAAGCATCGTCCTTTAAAACCGCAGCTGATACTGAAGATTTATCCTTCTTATACCTGGGAGATGTTCAGGAAGGGCATGCCGGGTGGGGGAGTATGGTTAGTGAGGTATACGATGAAAACCCCCAAATCAAGTTTGCCTTATTGGGGGGAGATTTGACGGATAGTGATAACGATTTTACCGAATGGGAAGAATTCCTTGGAGCTGCTTCAAGTGTTTTTTCCCGGATACCCATGATGCCTGCTATAGGGAATCATGATGGGGAGATGTTTTTGGAGTTTTTTGCTCTGCCTGATAATGGGCCTCAGGGCTTATTTAGCAGCTGTTTTTATTCCTTTGATTATGGTGATGCTCATTTTGTGGTTTTGGATACCAGCAACGTCATTACCGATACCGTCATGCAATGGCTTGAGCAGGATCTACAGAACACGACCAAGAAGTGGAAGTTTGCAGTCTTTCATCACCCGCCCTATCAAAATTTTGATGATAATAAAACCGTTGATGATGCCCTGCGTGAACACTGGGTACCTATACTGGAGCAAAATCAGGTTGACATGGTTTTTGTCGGCCATCAACATGTCTATATGCGCACCTATCCCATTTACGAAGGAGAAGTAGTGGCAGACTCCTATGGAATAGTCTATGTGATGGGAAACTCAGGCTCGAAATTTTATAGCACCGGGCAAGGTTTCTCCTATATCGCCATAGAGGATACCGGCAGCAATTATCAGATCATTGAACTTGAAGATGATGTTTTGACTCTAACCTCCAGGAAAGCCGACGGCGATTTGATTGAAACTTATGTGCTTAATAAAGGGGATTCCCCGGGTGGGGATGAAGAGCCAATAACCTTACAGTTGAGCAAGACTGTGGCAGCGATAGGGGATAGTATTGCTGCATTCGGCAGAACATTGCCGAATGCCTGGGTTCCGATCAAGGTAGTAGATGAAGCAGGCAATATAGTGCTGTTTGATACCGGCAAGGCGGATGTAGATGGCAATTACAGCATAGATTTTGTAATTCCCGATAGTGCTACCGGTATTTTAACGGTAATAGTTGGCGAAGAAAGCAATGTAGCCAGACAGGAAATTAATATAGGAAAAGAAATTAATCTGTCACTGAGTAAAACCACAGTAATCGCAGGTGATAGTGTTACCGCTTCCGGCAAAACATCACCCAATGCCTGGGTCCCCATCAAAATAGTAAATAAAGCAGGCAATATATTATTATTTGATGCCGGGAAAGCAGATCCGGAAGGAAATTACAGCATAGACTTCATTATTCCACATAATGCAACCGGCACCTTAACTGTAGTAGTTGGAGAAGGAAGCTGTGTAGCCAGACAGGATATTGCTGCGGGTGCTGAAATTAGTTTATTACTCAGTAAAACCACTGTCTTTGCAGGAGATATCGTTACTGCTGCCGGAAGAACATTACCTGACGCCTGGGTTCCCATCAAAATAATAGATGAAGCGGGCAATATAGTACTGTTTGATACGGGAAAGGCAGATGCAGAAGGAAATTACAGTATAGACTTCGTTATCCCAGATAGTATTTCTGGTATTTTGACAGTAATAGTTGGCGAAGAAAACCGCGTAGCCAGCCAGGATATTTATGTAGCAGAAGAAATTAGTTTGTCACTTAGTAAAACTACTGTTTCTCCCGGTGATATTGTTACCGCTGCCGGCAGAACATTAGCGAATGCCTGGGTTCCGATCAAGGTAATAGATGAAGCGGGCAATATATTATTTTTTGATGCCGGCAAAACCGATGCGGAAGGAAATTACAGCATTGAATTTATCATACCGGCCGATGCTTCGGGTACTCTAACTGTTGTGGCAGGTGAGGGCAACAATGTGATCAGTAATACCATCACGATCGAGGCGGAAGTTGATGAGTGCTTTATTGCCACTGCTGCGTTTGGTTCCAAATTTAATTGGCCTGTAGCGCTGCTAAGGGATTTTCGTGATCAATATTTATTAGCCAATACCATGGGTACAGCTTTCGTAGAATTTTATTATAAGCATTCACCACCCATTGCAGAAGCCATTGCCTCGAATCAATGGCTGAAAACGTTGGTCAAAGTATTGCTTGCTCCCGCAATCGCCATAGTATACATAGTTTATAACCCAGCAATAATGGTAATTATGCTGGTTCTCATTATCGGCACTGTTATTTATCGTTCCAGGTTAAGGAATAGACCCGGTTTGAGTTAGCTTTTAAATTTATTGCGCCATCCAGAAGCACGGGTGATAAAGCTCGGAATTTTTTAATCGGATTATGTAAGGGAGTGATGAATCAAAATGAAACGCACCATATTGGTTTTTTTTCAGATAGTTTTATTAATAATGTTGTGTGTCCCTGCAGCTTGGGCTGATAGTTCGATAAGCATATCATTAAATAAAACTTCCGCATCAGTTGGCGAGATAGTCAGCGTAACCGGAACAACCTCGCCTGATTCCTGGGTTCCTATCAAAGTTTTAGACGAGGCCAAAAATATAGTTCTATTTGATACAGGTAAGGCAGATGGGGAAGGCAGATTCGGTATTGATTTCAAGGTACCTGATAACGCCCCCGGTATCTTAACGGTCATAGTCGGGGAGGGCAATAATGTTAAGACTGCCATTTTAAACGGACCACCAGATGAAAAGCCTAATAGTTCCGGTGGTGGCGGTGGTGGCGGCGGGGTAGCAGCACAGCCCGTATATTCCACGACTGGCTCAGCAACCGTTACACCACGTGCGGGGGGAACGATTAGCCTTGGAGATGACGCCGCTATTGAAATACCGGCCAACGCTTTGACCGGAACTGGCGCCCAGGAAATCAAAATTACCAGAGTGTCTGACCCTTCTCAAGCTCTGGCAGGTTTCAGATTACTTGGCAATGTATTTGAGTTCAGGATTGGAGGCATGAGCAGCTATAACTTCGATAAGAAAATAACAATTACACTCATCTTCAATCCTGATGCGCTTAAATCTGGTGAGACTCCAGCTATCTATTATTATGACGAAAACAAGCAGGAGTGGGTCTGTCTTGGCGGCATTGTATCCGGCAATACCATAAGTGTTCAGGTGGATCACTTTACCAAGTTTGCCGTATTTGTAAAAGAGAAAGCACCAGAGAAAGTACCGGAGAAAGCACTAACCGACATTTCCGGCCACTGGGCGGAAAAAAATATTAATAAATTAGCAGCACTTGAAGCCGTCAGTGGCTATCCAGACGGTACCTTTAAACCCGACAATAAAATCACTAGATCCGAGTTTACAGCAATATTGGTAAAGGCATTCAATCTGGAACCTAAGAGCGGTAAGGTATTCGCTGATACTGTTGGCCATTGGGCAAAGGATTCGATCGCTGTCGCAGCATCCTATGGTATTGTAAACGGCTATGATGAGAATACATTTGGGCCAGATGATACCATTACCAGAGAGCAGATGGCGGTGATGATCGTGCAGGCAGCCAAACTGACTCCAGTACCAGTTGAGCTTCCCTTTGCAGATAGTAATGATATTTCTGGTTGGGCTCGGGAAAGCGTGGCTGCTGCGGTCCATCATGGGATCATCAATGGATATCCGGACAACACCGTCCGTCCTCAGGGCAGTGCCACCCGATCTGAGGCAGTAACGGTTATTGTTAATGCTTTATAAGAGATAACGGTCATTATATTAGCAATCTGCACCAAGGAACCCCAGGCGGGGTGGTTTCAGAATTACTCCGCCTGTACTCCTTTATTAATCACACGCTATATTAGTAAGGGATATTATTTTATCGGCAGAGATAAAAAATTTATAACGGCCCTGAATTCTTCTTTCTAAAGGAGGCAGTCGGCATGCAAAAAATATATCTACGCAAAGGCAAAACAGTTACTTTTACTATATTATTTCTGCTAATTGTCTGTATCTCAGGATTGGGATGTTCTTCCTCAGAAAAAGCTCCCGCAGGTGCACTTCTTATTGAAGGAAATGCGGTTAAAGACAAAGCTGCCTTCACTTTGGATGAGTTAAAATCCATGGAAGATGGTT
Source organism: Syntrophomonadaceae bacterium (assembly GCA_012511795.1). GTDB lineage: Bacteria > Bacillota > Syntrophomonadia > Syntrophomonadales > Syntrophomonadaceae > UBA1368. The sequence goes on along the minus strand of JAAZFJ010000367.1, from coordinate 249 downwards.
TGGTGGAAGCCGATTATTTTTCCGTTAATTCCTACGGAACCAAAGGCTATACACATTTTAAAGGTATCTGGGTATGGCATTTATTAAGTAAACAAGTAAGCTTAAAAGAAGATGCGTCCCATGTTACTTTTATTGCCGAGGATGGATACCAGGTAGAATATACACTTGAAGACGTTATGAAAGAGGACTATATTGACGAACAAACTCCGGAAACCAGGTACAAAATGATTCTGGCCTGGGAAGAAAACG
>JAAZFJ010000366.1 GCA_012511795.1 Syntrophomonadaceae bacterium | reverse complement strand
ATTTATATATACTCTTTTATAGATTGGGTCGTTAACTCAGTGGGAGAGTGCTTCCCTGACACGGAAGAAGTCACAAGTTCAAATCTTGTACGACCCACCATTTAAAGCAAGCAGTACCGGGGTTTATCGCCCCGGTATTTTTTGTTGAAAACATCTAAAATATATGCTGCCCATTAAATTGCCCACAAGGAAGGCAGAAAAGGCAGATGTTTTTGTCTTCCGTTAATTCATTAGACTCAGATGATATAGTTGTTCCCAAGCAAAGAATCAATTTATGATTGTTTATGCAAAATATCCTTTTTCACGAATGTATAAAATGCAGGAATTTGCCAGGCAGGGTAGAAATCAATATTATAAACCGACTTTATATCATCTTATATTCGACTAAAAAAACATCTATCATCTGACCTTTATCTAGCATCGGACCATTTTTCATTATAACTACCAGCGAAGCTTTACAGCTAAATAGATGTGAGTTTTTGGAGCGTGAAGATTTTGGATGAATTGCAGACGAAGGTAGTCTGGGCAAAGAAGTCTCAAGACAATATTGTTGAGCAATGGCTTCCCCTTTTTGTGCATATGTCAGACGCTGCAGGCATTGCCAGATTAGTTTGGTACCATTGGCTTCCATCAGGTACCAGGGGAAGGATTGCCCGGGGAATTCATGGCACTTTGGGAGGCGCTGATGATTATGAAGAGGCAGCCTTGTCTTGTTTTGTATTTCTTGCTGCAGCTCATGATTTAGGAAAAGCAACCCCAGCTTTCCAGGGGAAGTTAAGGAATTCTGAGTTTGATGCTCAGCTATATAAGCAGCTAACTGAGGCAGGGCTGCCATTAACAAATGATATCCATTCTCGAATAGCCAGGCATTATTGGTCTTCGCAGCTCATTCTTGAGGCCCACGGGTTTTCAAGAAAAATCGCGGTCATTCTAGGTGGGCATCACGGGCAACCTCCGAATAGCAATAATTTGGAAAACCTTCGTAAAGGTTACAAAAAAGATCTGGGTTGGGATGAAGGACAACAGGCCTGGGTTGAAGTCCAGGAAGAATTACTGGAATATGCATTAAAACTGGGCGGTATATCCAGGCAAGAAGCACGATCATGGGAACCTGATATCGCAGCTCAAGTATTGCTCAGTGGGCTTGTAATCATGGTGGATTGGATTGTAAGCAATGAAACTTATTTCCCTTATATAAATCTGTATGAAGGTGTCAGTCATCTAGCCAAGCGGCCAGAAACAGCCTGGGACGAAATATACCTGCCTGAATGCTGGAACCCTGACAATACTTATGCAAATAGTGATCTCTATACAGAGCGTTTTAATATCAAGCCTCGTCCTGTACAGACAGCCGTTCTGGATATATTCAAGAAGGTTGTAAATCCTGGCATTATAATAATAGAGGCACCCATGGGAGAAGGAAAAACAGAAGCAGCCCTTGCAGCTGCAGAAGCAATGGCAAACATAACCGGTCGGAGTGGAGTGTTTTTTGCTTTACCTACCCAGGCCAGTGCCAATGGTTTATTTTTACGATTTTGCAATTGGATCGAGAATCTGGGTGACGAAGTGGCACATTCAATAAAGCTTGCCCACGGCAAAGCGGATCTCAATGAAATATATAATAAAATCCCAAAAAGAATAGAAAGAATAGGTGATTTTTGGGTTGGCGGTGAAGTCAATGAAGAAACCAGCGGCGATGCTATTATTGTACATGATTGGTTTTCTGGCCGCAAAAAAGGCATACTGGCAGACTTTGTTATTGGTACCATTGACCAGGTGCTTATGGTTGGCCTTAAACAAAAACATCTTGCATTACGTCATCTAGGGCTTTCCAATAAAGTTGTTATTCTGGATGAATGTCATGCTTACGATGCCTATATGAGCCAGTATCTATATAAAGTCTTGAACTGGTTAGGTGCATATGGTGTGCCAGTAATTGTTCTTTCTGCAACACTGCCTGGAGAAAAACGTCAGCAGTTGATTGAAGCTTATCTGAATAAGGAATTCTCTTCTATGTCAGAATACGATCCTGTATTCGATACAGAGAAACCTGAAAACTCGCCATTGCCTTCCTGGGCAAGCACTTTAAACTATCCCATTATTACATATACTGATAGCAATATTAGTGAAGATGTCCGTCAAAATGAAGTTTTTGGCAAACGACGCACGCTTGATGTAAGGCTGGATATTTTATCTGATGATGAGGAAATATTATCGAAGCTGGAATATCTGCTTTCAGAAGGAGGCTATGCTGGTCTTATTGTGAACACAGTAAAACGTGCTCAGAAAATAGCCCACATGCTCACCCAGCATTTTGGTGATGATCAAGTTCATCTTCTCCATTCCCGTTTTCTCGCGGTGGATCGTGCACAAAAAGAAAAAGAACTCTATGCAAAGTTTGGTGTTGCTGGAGAACGAACAGGGCGTTGTATTGTTGTAGGAACACAGATATTCGAACAAAGCTGTGATTTGGATTTTGATGTATTGATCACTGATATCTGCCCAATGGATCTATTGATACAACGTATTGGCCGCCTACATCGGCATCTTCGCAACCGTTTGCCCAAATTGAACCAGCCCCGGTGCTTCATTACGGGTATGAATGATTCAGGCTTTGACCGTGGTGCTGAGATTGTTTATGGGAAATATTTACTAATGAACACAAGGGCTTTAATTCAGCCACATATGAAATTACCTTTAAAGCTGCCTGATGACATTCCACATCTTGTGCAGGAGACCTATCGTTCAGAAGGAGTATCCATGCCTCTGGAATTAAAAGAGGAATATAACGAAGCAAAAAACACGCATGAACAGCGAATAGTTAAAAAAGTTGCCAGGGCCCGAGTTTTTCAGATTGTTGATCCATGTAAGGGACTAGATGATCTGGTCGGTTGGCTGGATACAGGCATAACAGATGACCCATCCGGTAAGCGTGGTGAGGTTACTGTTCGTGACACAGATGATTCACTGGAAGTTTTGGTAGTACAGCGCCGTGGGAAAGCATACTATATGCTGCCCTGGATTACAAAATTCACGGATAAATTGATTCCTGCCGACACGCCACCAAATGCAGAACAAGCACGGGCGATGGCAGAATGCAGTATACAACTCCCTCGTGAACTATGTTGGAATATAGACAAAACCATTGCAGAATTGGAGAAAATTACACTCAGTGAGTTGCGGGCATGGCAGCAGTCATCCTGGCTTAAGGGGGAATTGTTCCTGGTACTTGACGAAGAGCTAAGTGCAGAACTGTGTGGCTATCACTTGCGATACGACAAGTGTTATGGATTGTTATCCAATAAAAAAGAAAAGGGGGATCTGAATGGAGGAAAAAGCATTTAATCTGTTGTATGAGCCTTGGATCAGGGTGCTGAACCTGGAAGGAGAAACAGAAGAAGTATCTTTGCTGACCGTGCTGGAACATGCCCATGAATTCAATTGTCTTGCAGGGGAATTGCCGACACAGGACATTGCAATTTTACGTTTTGTACTGGCAACACTTTACGCCACCTTTACAAGGGCTGATATTCAAGGGAACCAAAATCCCATTAAAAATGCCTCGGAAGCATTGGATCGATGGCAAAGTATATGGGAATTGAGACATTTTCCGATGGAACCAATAAAAAAACGCTTATGCCATTATGAAGAGCGTTTTTATCTTTTTCATCCGGAAAGGCCATTCTATCAGGTTGCTGGGATGGAAAAAGGTACTAATTATTCTGCAGCCAAGCTGTTAGGAAATCTTTCTGAAAGTGGTAACAAAGTAAGATTGTTTCCGGTCAGAAGCGGTGAAGGGAAACAATCACTATCATATGCGGAAGCAACAAGATGGCTGCTTTATTTAAACGCCTTTGATGATACTTCCAGCAAACCGTCAGCTCGAGGACAAAACATGCCTTCTCCAGGGGCCGGGTGGCTTGGTAAGCTTGGTTTAATTTATGCGGAGGGCACTAATCTTTTTGAAACACTAATTCTGAATTTTGTTTTGCTTAATGACAATGGCGAGCCCTGGAGCAATGGCAAGGCTATATGGGAAGTTGATGAACCAAGGACTAAAGAGCGTGAAGAAATAGTACTTCCGCAGAATCAGCTTGCCATGCTTACATTGCAATCGCGCAGATTGCTCCTGCAACGAAAAGGAAGCAGAGTTATAGGTTACAAATTATTGGGGGGAGACTTTTTTCCAAGGGAGAACGCTTTTACTGAGCAAATGACACTTTGGAGGAAAGATGCCAAAAACGATGTTTACCTACCCAAGCGCCATGATCCTTCTAAACAATTGTGGAGAGATTTCCCCTCTTTTCTAGCAGAGGGTGATGGTCTGAAAAAACCTGGAATTGTTCGCTGGTTATCAATGCTGAAAGAAAAAGTAGAAATTAACAACATGGTAACTTTTAAAATATCCAGTGTGAAATATGGTGATAAAGATTTCTTTGTTACGGATGTATTTGAGGATCATCTTTCTATAAATACAGGTATGCTCTCAAATCTTGGAGAAGGTTGGATTATTCGAATTTCTGCACTTCTTTCCGTCACGGAAAAAGGTGTCAACCAGCTTTTCTATCTGGCTACTGATTTGGCTAAAGCCTCTGGAGATAGCGACAGTTTGCGTCATAAAGCGGGAGAAAACATCAGTGACGCAGCGAAAGCAGAGGCCTATTTCCGTTTGGATATACCATTTCGCAGGTGGCTTGCTGATATTAATCCAGAAGAAACAGATATGGACGAAGCTGAGAAGGAGTGGAAAGAAACTGCTAAACAGGTTCTTTTGCAACTAGGAGAGGAAATAGCCAATCAGACCGGAGAAAAAGGCATCATTGGCAGATGGGTGAAAAGCAATAAAGATTCAAAAGAAAAACTTTTTACAGCCCCAGGTGCACTAGTAAATTTCAATTTAAATATTAAACGTATATTAGAGAAAGGAGGTTGAGAGAATGGGAGAAAACCAAGGAAACCCAGCCTACCAGATCAAATGGCTGACCCAAAAAAAGGTTCAGCAGCTTTTAATGGACAGTCCATGGAGCAAAGCTATGCTGGCTAAACTACGCAGGGGAATAGGTAAGCAACCGGGGGAATTACCCGAGTTGTTTGAAATTTTGTTTATGGATATGCCTGAAGAGCTTTATGGCAAAGGCGATGAACCCAGCTATGCAGAATGGGCGCTTTACACGTCTTTGACGCTATTTGCATTGCATCAACAGGGTAAAGAACGTCCCATGAGCGTTGGAGGAATAGTTGATGGCAAAAACATCGGCAAATCCTTTGGCGCTGCTATTGGCACCCTGGTGAAACAGGACAAGGAACGAGAAATTGCCATCAAAAGAAGATTCGATGCTGTGCTGACATCTAACGAATTCACAGAATTTGCATACCATGCTCGTAGTCTGATTCAACTTCTCAAAGGTGGGGATATTGCCCTGGATTACCCTCGCTTTGCAACAGAGTTGTATTGGTATCAGTTTGAAGAAACAAGGAATCGAATCCGATTGCGCTGGGGCGAAGACTATTATCGCATCGCACACTTAAATGTTAAAACTGACAATACTGAGAAAGAAAAGGGAGGGGTTTCATAATGAATGGTAAAAGAAAGCTATTTGTTGATATTCATGTTATTCAGTCCTTGCCTCCGAGTTGTGTCAATCGGGATGATACTGGCAGCCCCAAGACAGCTATATACGGTGGTGTGCGTCGTGCCCGTGTTTCCTCTCAGGCATGGAAACATGCTGTAAGGGAAATGTTTAAAAGCTATTTTGATGAAAGCGAATTAGGTGAACGTACTAAGAAAATTGTTGAAAAGGTAGCAGGTCAGATTTCTAATTTAAGTAAGCTTAGTGAAGAAGAAACTATAAAATTAGCCGAGAAGATTATTAATCAGGCAGGAATAGGCACCAAGGACTCAGAAGCAAAAGCACTATTTTTTATGAGCAATAAACAAGCAGAGAATTTAGCGCAGATGGCTATAATGGATCCTTTGCCCGGAAAAAAAGAAGTACAGCAGGCACTGAATGAGAGTAATGGTGTCGATATTTCTTTATTCGGCCGTATGGTGGCAGATGATCCAGCCTTGAATACGGATGCTTCAGCTCAGGTTGCTCATGCAATTTCTACTCATAGGGTAGAAAACGAATATGACTATTTTACAGCAATGGATGACCGCTCGCCAGAGGATCAGGCCGGTGCTGGCATGATTGGAACCATAGAATTCAATTCTTCCACCCTTTATCGTTATGCAACGGTTGCGGCGCATGATCTTAAAAAGAATCTGGGTGATATTGATGCCACTAAAAAAGCCGTTAAAGAATTTGTTCGTGCCTTTGTTTGTTCCATGCCTACAGGAAAACAGAATACATTTGCTAATGTTACTCCGCCTTATGCAGTAATGGTTGCTTTTCGCAGTGATCAACCTGTCAATTTAGTAGGAGCATTTGAAACCCCTGTCAGGGCAGGCGAGGGTGGTTACCAAAAGAAATCTACTGAAATGTTGGCCAAGTATACGAAAAATGTGTATGAGAAATTTCTAGCTGTACCCGAAAAGGTTTTTGTAACAGCTATAAATGATGAACTTGCCGAATTAGGCGACTCAATAGAGTTTTCCGATCTATTAAACGGGACTGAGGAAACTGTAAGTAATTATTTGAAAGAAACAGAAGTGAATTCATGAGTACTTTATTGCTGCGTCTGGCTGCACCTATTCAGTCCTGGGGTGTTGCCAGTAAATTCGATACCCGTGATACTGCAAGAGAACCAAGTAGAAGTGGTGTGATTGGCTTGCTGTCTGCGGCACTTGGACGCAGCCGTACAGATAATTTAGATGATTTAAAGACCCTTCGTTTTGGAGTGCGCATCGACCAGCCCGGAGTATTGTTACGTGACTATCATACGGCAGCCCGACAAACAAAAAGGGGGGATTCTTTCGTCACAACGCGTTATTATTTGGCGGATGCAGTTTTTCTGGTTGGATTGGAAGGCGAAAACAGATTTATGCAGGAGTTGGATACGGCATTAAGAAACCCAGTTTTCCCGTTGTATTTAGGGAGACGCTCATGTCCGCCAGAGGGTCAGCTGGTGCTGGGATTACGGGAACAGGAACTTATGCAGGCTATAAAGGAAGAACCCTGGCAAGCTGGTGAATGGTATAGAATAAAGCTGCAAAAAGAACGGTTTGATGAGGTCAAACTAACCATTATTTGTGATGCACAACCGAATACGATAGGTGCTTTTTTGCGCCGTGATGTGCCAGTTTCTTTTGACCAGCGACACCGCCAGTATGATTTTCGTATGGTAACAGACACAGTTGATGCGGTGACTATTCCAATACTGGAGGCCCCGGCAGAGATGCCGACAGAACATGATGCGATGGCAGGATGGGGGGATTAAACGATTATGTATTTATCACGAATCGAATTGAATACACGAAGGAAAAACACCATGGCTGCACTTGCTTCACCTCAGAAGCTGCATGCTGCAGTTGAATGCAGTTTCCCTTCTAATACGGACAATGCGTTCAGAAACCTTTGGCGTATTGACCAGCTTGGTAATACATTGTATCTATTAGTGCTCAGTGGTGGGAAACCTGACTTTACTCACATTGTTGAACAATTTGGCTGGCCTGGTGCTGAACAAAAATGGGAGACTAAAAAATATGATCCACTCATGGAAAGCATTGAAGCAGGACAGAAATGGCAATTCCGTTTACGTGCTAACCCGGTACATAATGTCAAAAATGATGTTTCATCAGGGGAGCAACCTGCCAAACGCGGGAAGGTATATGCTCATGTTACTGCGGAGCAGCAAAAACAATGGTTGTTTGAACGCGCAGCAAAATATGGGTTCGTGCTTAATGAAGATTCCTTTAATGTTGTACAGAGGGAGGTTAAGAAGTTCAAACGCCAGAATAATGTTGTGACATTGGGCATAGCGACCTTCGAAGGCATTTTGGAAGTTAAGGATGCAGAGCTGTTTCGCCGCTCCTTAACTGATGGGATTGGACGTGGTAAGGCATATGGCTGTGGATTATTGACCGTTGCCAGGATGTCGTCATGAAAAAAATACCCGGGATGGAAAAACCCGATCTTCATGCTTTGCCCACTATGAAAGAAAGAATATCATTTTTATATTTGGAACGCTGTTTAATTAGTCGGCAGGACAATGCTATCACTGTTACTGATATGCGTGGTACGGTACATGTACCTGCTGCAGCACTTAGTGTGATTCTGCTTGGCCCCGGCACTAATGTATCACACCGTGCGATGGAGCTTATAGGTGATACTGGTGCCAGTGTGCTCTGGGTAGGTGAACATGGGGTTAGGTATTATGCCCATGGCCGTCCATTAACTCATTCTTCACGATTACTTGTTGCCCAGGCAGCCCTGGTTTCAAATACACGCAGCCGTTTGGCAGTTGCTCGGCGTATGTATGCCATGCGTTTTAAAGAAGAAGTTTCTACGCTGACCATGCAACAGTTGCGCGGACGGGAGGGCGCAAGAGTTCGTGCTGTTTATCGTCGAAGCTCCCAGGAAACTGGGGTTCCCTGGGACAAGCGAGAATATGATCCAAATGACTTTACCGCAAGTGATCCAGTAAACATGGCACTTTCTGCTGCGCATGCCTGCCTTTACGGGGCAGCGCATAGTATTATTACAGCATTGGGATGTGCACCTGGACTCGGCTTTATACATACAGGGCACGAACGGTCTTTTGTATATGATATTGCCGATCTTTATAAAGCAGATATTACTATCCCTATTGCATTTGAGATAGCAGCACAGCAACCCGAAGATATAGGCGCCGTAACACGTCGTGCAGTACGGGATGCCATCTCAGATGGCAAATTAATGGAATGCATGGTCAGGGATATCCGCGAATTGCTTCTGGGGTTTACTGAGGATGGCTCATCACAAGATGTTCCACAAATTGAAACCGATGTTATATTTCTTTGGGATGATAAGAATGGTTTTGTAAAAAATGCTGTTTCTTATGGTAAAGAATTGGATGAAATGGATGTTGAGGGGGTTGAAATATCTGAGGGTTACGGTAAATTGCTGGAGGAAGAATAATGATTGTTATCACAATGACGGACTGTCCCGTTGGATTGCGTGGGGATTTGACCAAATGGCTGCTAGAGGTAAATACTGGAGTATTTGTAGGGCAAGTCAGTGCACGGGTGCGGGATAATTTATGGGAACGAATTAAAGAAACTGCAAAAGACGGCAGGGTGACAATGGTGTTTAGTACAAACAATGAACAAAAACTTGATTTTCGTATCCACAATAGCACATGGGAACCAATTGATTTTGATGGAATTAAACTGATACTAAGACCAAGTCCTTCACGTATTAAGCAATTGGGCGAGCTTCGGTTGGGGTTCAGTAAGGCTAGTAAAAGGCAAATCGCAAAGCGTGCCGAAAAAAAGCGAGGCGCGAATACTCCTGATGATTATGTGGTAATTGATATTGAAACAAGCGGTCTTAATCCCGAAGAACATGAAATCATTGAGCTTGGAGCCATTCTGGTAGAAGCACATAAAATTAAGGAAAGATTTTCGGTGCTTGTACAACCGCAGAAAGATATTGCAGAGCAAATTGAAAATATAACTGGCATTACAAACGCCATGCTAAGAGAAGAAGGAGTGGACATTTCTATCGCGATGCAAAGATTTATTGCTTTTATGGATGGATTGCCTGTAGTAGCACATAATGCGGATTTCGACTATAGTTTTCTGCGCAAGGCTTGCGCTTTATGTAACTTGCCCTTGTTTTCAAATCGCAGCATTTGTACCCTTATACTATCCAGAAGAAAGATAAGGAAAGTAGACAACTACAAGCTGATTACCCTGGCAAAACATTTTGGAATTCCGACTACAAAAATGCATCGCAGTCTTGCAGATTGTGAAATTACTTATCAACTTTATGAGAAACTGATAAATTTAGATACTTCAGGTTTATGAGAATGTTGTTATAAAGGGATTATATTAGTGTGGTCCCCGCACAGGCGGGGGTGATCCT
>JAAZFJ010000048.1 GCA_012511795.1 Syntrophomonadaceae bacterium | reverse complement strand
GATATTTACTGCTTATGGTTTCATTTCCGGAGCAATCGGTCCTTCTTTGAGCGGTTATATACTCGATCTAACAGGAGAAAATTATATCATAGTATTTACCTATCTCGGAATTTTTAGCCTGATATCACAGGAATTCCGCAAATGGCTTTTTAAAAATGGCTCCTATTTGGATAAGGGATTTTTCAGGAGCCCTAAAATATTAGGCGATAAAAGTATAAGACACTCTATATGTCATTATTGTAAGAAAATGACATGCTCTTACGTGTTATTGCTAGAGACTTCAGCCGACATATCCTCCATGAGGAATAATTCTAACTGGTATCCCAGATTGACTCATCTACGTTACAAAGAGTGCAGGCGAGCCAAGCCGCCAGACCCTTTTGTGTGTATTTCTTAGCATAACCGGATAAACGACGAAAAAGAAAAAGCATAAAAAGATTTGCAGCAATGGCAATAATCCAGCGCATGACTAAAAAGGCGTTATCCTCATGGTGAAAATCGTGGCCGAAGCTCCAGTACTTTTTAAGGTCATGAAAAGTCTTGTTCTCGATGTCCCACCTCCGGTGCAAGATTCTCCAGACTGTTTCGGCAGAGATAATATCCTTGCCGGCTGTTACAATAATGTAGGTTATCTGCGGTTCGTTTAATGCGTTGCCGCAATGGTCTACCCGGGTCTCTTCTACCTTGAGAACTCTTAAAGGTTTTTTGACGTTCTCCCAGGTGGTAAAGCCTTCTTCATCCCAGATCTTTACATCATATCTGTACTTACGACCAGCTCTATCATTTTCATACCAGTCACTTTTAATGCTTACACCCCTTTTTACCAGGTCAGGTTCACGGGACGAGAACAGGCCTTCGGCGTCCCGGACCAGAGTGTAATGCTCCTGTTTTACCCGGATAACCGCCACCACGTTCTGATCCAGAGTCTTGTTGATTACCGGTGCATTGGCATACAGGGAATCCATCGTAACAACATCCGCATAATAATAATGCCAGGATTTAAGTTTATCTAAAAGGCGTAAGGCAGCTGTAGTTTCACCCTCGCCAGGAGCAACTCTTTCTATACCGACAACGAGGTTGGGAGGTTTTCCTACGTAGCTTGCGCCAACAAAGTTCTCATGCATCTGAATTACCTTGGTACCATCTTCCTTGGTATATTCCGATTTCTTACAGCGGTCGCAACTACGATGTTTTGATTCTGTACGGGTAAGCTCGGTACCGTCTAAAGCAACTACGGTAAACCCATCTAGGGTGCCATCCTTAAATGCCTTATTATACCGGGAAATCTTAACAACCTCGCGGCAATATTGAACATACTGCTCCACATTGGATACTTCTAATACATTGCCAAAAGTCTCTGCACTTCCTTTTTTAATCTTTTGCTTCAACGCTTTATTAAAATAACCCTGACGCATCTTTTCTTCTATCTGATTCAAACTGCCCATTCTGGTTACTATTCCTAAAAAAAGGACAGCAATAACGGTAGTTAGTGGGATAGAAGGGTTTGTACGCCCGTCAGAAAGTCCACTTAGAAATTGATTAAATCTGTAAACTTTGTTAATGTATTTAAAGAACTGAAGGGCACGCTGTTTCATGGGAATCTCCTTTTTGAGGAATGTTTCGCTATAAACATACTTCTACAAAAAAAGGAGGTTCCCTTTTTATTCCATCAAAGTTGTTATCTTCCAAATAGATCGAACAGATCTAATAGATCGACGATTGAGACAGAATATTCGAATTTGCAGTACTTTAGGCTGTTACTCTTAAAACCTCTTG
>JAAZFJ010000365.1 GCA_012511795.1 Syntrophomonadaceae bacterium | reverse complement strand
TACTGCACATAACCCATGGACTCAGCATTGACCTGCCCGGTCAAATCAACCTGCAATGCACTGTTAATGCAGATCATATTATCGTTCTTACCGATGATATATGGGTCAAGAATATAATCAGTGGGATAAAAATGAATCGCTGGGTTATTATTCAGCCATTTATACATTTCCTCAGTGCCTATCGCCAGCGAGGTCAGCATAAGATCGGGATGGAAATTCTTACGCCGGTTTGTGATCACACCTTTTTCCCATAATACTCTGATTGCGTCTGGCATCATTTCTGTGTGTACGCCTAAATCTTTTTTATCTTCCAGACATAATGCCACTGCATTTGGCATAGAGCCAACACCCAACTGAATGCACGCACCATCGTCTATCATATCTGCAATATGCTGTCCGATTAACTTTTCTGTTTCATTAGGGGGAAGCGCAGGCAGACAAGTAAGTGGCACGGTGTCCTCAACAATGGCATCCACCTCACTGACATGCCAAAGATTGCGTCCAAAGGTACGTGGCATGTTTTCGTTTACCTGAACGATTACTTTTTGCGCTTTTTTGCCCACCGGAAGTGCGAAATCACAGTTGGTTCCCATACTGAAATAACCAAATTCATCCATTGGCGATACCTGAAGCATCGCGCACTGATACAGGCGGCCCATATCTATAAAACTTATAATTTGTGATAGACGAGCAGGTGTATAGGTCTGGCTACCATCCTGTATTGCCTTGCGGCTGAAGATCGGCATGCAATAATCGATTTTTATGGAGTCTTCTTTTTTAATATTCATAAGTTCGGTGAAATAAACATCTATGACTACCAGTAATTCTAAAAAATTAAACTCATCTTTGCGCCTAGCCAGAGCCGACATTAGTGTGGGCGGCTGTCCGATCGCCGGCGGGAAAATGACTCTCCAGCCATCTTCCACAAGTTTTACTGCCTCATCAGCAGTAGTTAACTTCTGTTTGTACATCTCATTAATATTCATATAATACCCCCCCATATTAATTGGATGTAAATTTACAATTACTGCATTTTTTGTTTTAACCTTTTCATTCTTATAAACACCTTTTACAATAAATGATTTGTTTCTTTTCCCACTTCCCTTCTTAATTTTCACGCGTAATTGAGTGCTTTCTGAACTGTTTTTTACCATTCTTCCAATTTATGTTGATTTATTAATATTAAAATTCCAAAGCAGAAACAATATTTATATAAAATTGTTCAAAATGATTATTCTATTATATATCGTTTAGATATATCCCTAATATAAATATACCTATTTCAATCTTTAAATGTCAATAATAAACACTTATTTTATTTGAATTTTCTGATTTTTTATTCAACTTAATTCTTAAATATAGGGAAATCAGCAGCATGGTACAAAGGCAGACTCTTGATATTGGTTAACACAATGAGATTTTATTATATATTTCTAATACAAGCCGAATAGAATAACTGGTATACACCAAGCAAAAAGATGCCGGCATAATGCCAGCATCTTAGATATTCAATATTATTTTTAATCTTTATTTAACTCTGAAAACGGGATAGCTGTTTAGCTAGTATCGCTTCAGCATCAGTGACCATCGTATCCAGCAGTGTTTTACAACTGACCAGATTATTGATCAGGCCGATGGACTGCCCTACCATAAATGCAGCTTCCTCAACATTTCCGTTCTGCCATGCTTCCTTGACCCGTTGACCGGTAATAAGAGGGAACACCTTTTCTATGCTGTCTCCCTGGCTTTCCATTTGCAGTACCGTTTCAGTCAATTTGTTTTTTAAAGCCCTAGCCTGTAAGTTGAAGGTTTTCCCGATCAAGGTAGTATCATTTTCTCTGCGCCTGATCAGTTCCTGTTTGATATTATCATGAACGAGGCATTCTTCTGTGTTGATAAAGCGTGAAGCCATCATGATGCCTTCCGCTCCCAATGCTAAAGCAGCGGCAAGTCCTCTGCCATCTGCTATGCCGCCGGTTGCCACCATCGGTATTTTTACCGATTCTGCAATCCGGGGAAGCAATACCATGGTTGAAACATCGTCACTTAAAGGGTGTCCCCCTTCTTCAAATCCGGCAGCATAAACTCCGTCATATCCCAGTTGTTCAACTTTTATGGCATGGCGTACTGCTCCTACTTTATGAAATATTTTGACTCCGGCCTTTTTGACCATATCCATATATTTAGAGGCAAAAGTCCCGGATACTTCAATGGCAGCAACTTTTTCCTCGCAGCAGACCCGGAAGTAGTCATCGTAAGTGTCCTGGGTAATACGAAATGAAGGCACTAGACTGATATTTACTCCAAAAGGTTTGTCAGTCATTTTTTTGGCCTCCCATATGGCTTCTCTTAATTCTTCACCGGAATCATAATTGCCTGCTGTGATGTTTCCTAACCCCCCGGCATTGGAAACAGCGGCACATAATTCAGGTTTACAGAGCCACAGCATGCCGCCGCAGATAATTGGGTATTTGAT
>JAAZFJ010000364.1 GCA_012511795.1 Syntrophomonadaceae bacterium | reverse complement strand
TTAATGGATTAGCAAATTTAGTATCTGCTGCTGCACCTGTAATTATTGGGTTATTAATCCAACTCAGCGGCAGTTATGCTGTAGGCCTTATGTATTTAGTTGTTTTTGGATTAACCGGAGCGGTTTGTAGTTTTTCCTTGCTGCGTAAGGGTCATTAATTAAACGGGCAACTTAGGATATGCAAAAATATATAATTAAATAATTCTGGTTATAATAAGTAAAATCTCAACTTTATATTATCTGATCATCCTATCATTACAGGGAGGTTATTATGGATAATGTACAAAGGAGTATTGCTCAAAAGATAAAGAACCTCAGGAAAAAAGCCGGTATTTCCCAGACTAAGTTGGCTGAAAAATGTAATGTCAGCAAGAGCATGATCAGCAAGATTGAAAGTAATAAAGCCACTATACATTTGGATTTACTTTTGAATATTGCCAGGGTATTAGAGGTCAGTCTCTATGAACTGTTGGAAGAAAGTTCACTGATAACCAAAAAGAAAGCAACTGTTGTTCGTGAAAGAGAAAGAAAAAGACTGGTTGCCGGAGTACCAGGAAAATCAGGTTATAAGTATTATGGAATGGCTGGTTCCCATGAAATAGATACGTTCTTACTGGTGATCGGCAAGGAAGCCATACAAGCAATGCGATTTGTGACTCATGATGGGTATGAATTCTTCTATGTGGTGGAAGGTGGTGTCCGACTTCAGTTTAGGGATGAAGAATACAAATTATATAACGGTGATACGGCTTTTTTCAATGCTACTCAGGAACATAGACTCTTGCCCACTTCAGATGAAGGTGCTCAGGTAATTGTAGTCTTTATGCATCCATAGAATTATCAGGTATATTGACACACTTGATCACTATCGAAAACCAAACCTCAAATAGCGGCTTAAGTGCCGTCCTATCCCTTTTTACTGTCCTATACATAAGTTGAATACCTGTATTAAGTGTATTTGTTCTATGCAATAAAACAAAACGGGAAACTTTAGGAAAGTCTATATAACTGCAATTTAATCAGCAAATAATGTATTAAGCATTTTTGTTGAAAAATATGAAACATATGCACCATGTGTGATTACTTTGCAACTTATGCCGTGGACTCTGAATTCAAGTTAATAATATACTCAACTAGGAAGATGCGAAAATTTAATAAATTACTTTACGGGAGTGAAAATGGTGCATTTTAACACATTAGAGTACACCCTGAACCAAAGCATTGCATTGATAACTATTAATCGTCCCGAGGTTTTAAACGCTTTAAACGGACAAGTCTTTACAGAACTGAAAACTGCTTTCCAAGAAGCAATCAATGACACTTCAGTGAAGGCCGTTATCCTTACCGGTAAAGGTGAAAAATCCTTTGCTGCTGGTTCTGATGTAAAAGAATTTGCCCATGTAAGTTCGTATGAAGCCCGTCAATTATCTATCCGTAATCAAGCTGCCCAGCAAGTTATTGCGAAATGCCCTAAGCCAACTATAGCCGCTTTAAATGGCTTCACTCTTGGCGGGGGCCTGGAAGTAGCAATGTGCTGTGATATAAGAATTGCTGCAGAAAATGCCAGATTTGGACAACCGGAAATAACTTTAGGTTTTATTCCTGGAGGCGGGGGGACTCAAAGACTGCCACGTCTGGTGGGCATTGCCAAAGCCAAGGAGTTGATCTTCAGCGGTAAATTAATTAATGCTGCAGAAGCATATCAAATCGGACTGGTCAATAAAGTTGTCCCATTAAAAGATTTGATAAATGAATCCATTGCCATGGCAGAGAGTTTTATAAAACATTCCAGTTTGATACTGCAATTCTGCAAAACAGCTATAGACACTGGTATGCAAATGGATCTGGAATCCGGGCTGGAACTGGAAATCGGCTTGTGGGCAGAAAGCTATGCCACCGAGGATCATCATGAAGGAATTGCTGCATTTATCGAAAAACGTAAGCCGCAATTTAAAGACAAATAACACCTACTAAAAAATAAGGAGGCTGAGCGATGTTTGATATTAAGAAAATTACGGTATTGGGAGCAGGAGCTATGGGCAACGGCATAGCACAAGTAAGTGCTCAGGCAGGTTATCAGGTTATTATGCAGGATATCACCGAAGAAGCATTACAAAGAGGAATGGCCACGATAAGAAAGAGCCTGGACAAAATGGCAAGCAAAGGCAAAATAGCTCCAGAAAAAGTTGAAGAGACTTTATCCAGGATCAATACTGCCGTAGATTTGGAAGAAGCTGCGAAGGACGCTGATCTGGTAATTGAAGCAGTGCCTGAAATTCTTGATTTAAAAATCGAAATTTACAAGCGTCTGGACGTGGTATGCAAACCGGAAGCTATCTTTGGTTCCAATACTTCAACTTTACCTATTACGGTTTTGGGAGCAGCCACCAAACGTCCACAGCAAGTTTGCGGCATTCACTTTATGAATCCGGTGCCGGTAATGCCGGGTGTAGAACTGATCAAGGGCCGCCTTACATCAGATGAGGTAATGGAAGTAGCCGTAAATTATGTAAAAAGCATTGGTCGTGAAGCATGTCTGGCTGTTGACTATGCCGGCTTTATTGTCAGCCGTTTGCTGGATGTTGTTCAGAATGAGGCTTGCAAACTGGTTATGGAAGGGAATGCTCCGGAAGAAATAGACAAAGCTATGAAACTTTGTGCAAACTGGCCCATCGGTCCCTGTGCTTTAATGGACCTGGTTGGGTTGGATATTGTTGAACATGGACTGGGAACCCTGGAAAATGACCTGGGTCCGGAATACAAAGCTGCTCCCCTGCTTAGACAGATGGTTCGCGCAGGCGAACTGGGCAGAAAAACCGGCCGGGGATTTTATGAATACAACAAATAGCAGCAGTTAGTTAAAGTAAAGTAATTTTAGGAGGGTTTTTAAGTGAGTAAGAACGATTATGTGATTATCAGTGGTGTACGTACTCCTTTCGGACGTTTTGGCGGTTCATTAAAGGATGTCAATGTGATAGACCTGGGTGCTGAAGTAATGAAGGAAGCTATCCAGCGTGCAGGTTTAAAACCTGAGCAAATTGATGAAGTATGGTGGGGATGTGGCGACACTTCCAATACCGATGATGTATTTACACCGGTAATAGGCAGACAAAGTTTGCTGGAAGCCGGAATGCCTCCTGAAACACCCTGCTGCACTATAGACAAAGCAT
>JAAZFJ010000047.1 GCA_012511795.1 Syntrophomonadaceae bacterium | reverse complement strand
CGGTTATGGATGGCAATGCGGGCCGAAAAAAGAATGTCTAAAAATAAATACAGCCCCAAGGGAAACAGCATTGTAAATAACAAAGCCGGGGGAGCAGCCAGATAAAGTGGCAGCAATGCCAGGCAATATAGTAAAAACAGCAGCGGTATATAATTTCTCCAGGAGCGGAAGCTGGTGTCGGTGAAGCGGCTGGCATAAAAGACCCAAAGTCCGTTTTGCTTGATCCACTTAAGGTATTCCTTCAAATTAGAACGGATAAAATAGCGGCACTGGATGGAAGGGTCCAGATAGATGCTGCCTCCTGCGGATATGATCCGGGCATTCAAGTCCCGGTCTTCGGCTCTGGGCAAATCAGGATTGAACAATCCGATCCGGTTGAATAGTTCCCGTTTGAAACAGCCAAAAGGAACGGTATCGACTTTTCTCACCTGGTCGGTTCCTATCCGATAATAAGCATTGCCCACCGCAAAAGGACTTGTATTGACGGCCGCCAGAGTCTGACCGGTAAGTGTATTATTCCGGGGCACTACTTCAATGATCCCTCCGTAGTTGTCACTGCCGGTGGCAATGCTCCCTGCAATGACTTTTTCGATATAATCCGGGGGATAGGCCGTATGTCCGTCCATGATCAGAACGTATTCATGGGAGGCTGACATGATGCCCAGGTTATTGCCGGCCGGTTTTAATCGCCGGGGGTTGTCGATCATCTGAATATATCCGTAAAACTGGCAGAATTTTTTTATCAGTTCACGAGTCTCGTCATCACTCATTCCATCCACTACGATGATTTCCAGCAGATGTCCGGGATAATCAAATGCGATGATGGAATCCAGGCATTTTTCAATGCAGGCGCTTTCATTGTAACAAGTGACGATTATAGAAACAGTCGGCCAATCAAGCAAATTTGCTTCCTCCTTCCAGGACTCGCCGGCAATATGCCCGTCCTTTAAAAAGTATTCGCGGAAAGCTGTTATTATGCCCGAATATTTTCTCAGACGTTGGGGATGGAAGCTGCGGATATGCTCAATAGTCTTGCCTTCCACAAGTGCGAATTGTAACTCTGGGAAGCTTAGTCCATATATTTTTCCTATCTTCTTAAAACCACAGGCGGCCCTCATGAGCTCTTAAGTAGTCCATGGTTTTACGGTCCAAAGGTCTGGCGTGGCGGCGTTCCCGGGAAAAAGCGGACAAGCCTTTTATAAGGCCTGCTGCCCATTCTTTAAAAGCACGGTCACCTATGGACTGGAATAACATGACCAGCGACCACAAACTCAGATTAACCAGGCAATAGGGGAAGGGAAGGTATCTGGCGCCGGCCACAAAGCGGTTTTTCAAGGTGTGATAATAGCGGGTCTTGTTGGTGGTGCGTATCATTGATTTCTTGTGCAGGACTGTGATTTCAGGTGTATAGTAAATCTTCCAGTCATGGAGCAGTGTTCGGTAGGAGAATTCCAATTCTTCTGCCCCGTAGAAGAAGTCTTCAGCAAAGCCGCCGATTTCATCTGCCAAGCTTCGGTCCAAGGCAAAGGCGGCCCCTACAAAATATGAAACCAGACGGGAACTATTGATAGCTTTATAGTTTTTGCCCCGAAAGGGCAGTTCGCCGGGATTGGGTTTCCCGGTCTGGTAATTTAAGACTTTAAAAGCTAAAATCCCGGCAGGGGGCTTTAACCTGTCTCTGATCAGCCTGTCAAAATACAGGGTTGCGGCTTCTGCATCATCATCGATAAAAAAGAGCAAATCTCCTTTTGACATCTTGATGCCCAAATTCCTGCCACCGGAAACCCCCAGGTTGGTTCCGGCATTTATGTATTTAACCGGGAACTGCTCACAAATATTCCGGCATTCATCTGTCCCGGCATTGTCGATGACGATGATCTCACTGTGTTCGGGAGCTGCCAGATGATTGACAATTGAACCCAGACATTCTTTTAAATCCTTATAACGCAAATAAGATACAATAATCACCGAAAACAATTTCATTTCATCCAATCATATAGCCTCCCTGTCAATTCCTCTCAACCTGACGGAAAAAGGAATGAAACGCCGGATGAAACTTACCAGTTGTTTAGCCTGCTGCTCCCGGGAGAACTCCCTTATCTCCAGGCTGATTCCTGAATAAACGGAAGGATCTTTGGCTACAGCAGCCAGAAAAGAGTTTATATCCCGGCGGGTACTGCATAATGTCCCTTTATGAGTTTGCCGGAGGATGTCACCCATTTCACCGTCAAATCTGCCCACTGCTAATATGGGAGCCTTATAGTGCAGCAATTCAAAAAGTTTGCCGGTGACAGTTCCCCGGGTCCATTCAGTATCCGCGGATAAATCATTTAAAACCAGGTTGATCCTGGATTGGCGAGCTTCTCTGCTGACAATCTCATGGCTGCAGGGAGGAAGCAGAAATACCCGGTCGTCTAAACCCAGCTCCCGGGCGCACTCCATTACCTCGAGATTCAGCTCATGAGGTCCTAGGGACCTGATGACCAAAGAAAGGTCGGGGAAATCCGTCAGGCTTTCTAAAAGCAGTAAGAGAGAAGGGATCTGTTCCGGATGAAAACTGCCTGCATAATATATATATTTGGCTCTGTCAAAGGTATCTGTGTCAGCAGGGATATTATTTAAGGCATGATTCCAGCCGTTATAAATTAACTGAACCGGCAGGGGGTAGCAGCGGACCAGAATTTTTTTCAGGGTATTGCTGACAGTGGTAATGCCTACCGCAGAATAGAGCAGCCTTTTTTCAATCACTATGTCAATATACCGGGCTATTTTGTGGCGGTCATCAGCGCGCTGGGCACCCAGGTCTCGTATATCTGCGATCCAGGGAACCCCGTAGTATTTCGCCAAAAAACGCGCTCCCCATAAACAGGCTGAAGGACCAAAAGAGCCTATGATCAAGTCGGGTTTTTCGATCCGGGAGTCTATAAAGCTTATATTGGCCGTAATTTCCCGGTACCAGGTAACCAAGGTGCGATCCACTGACCACAGGTAAAAACCTTTTTGCCGCAGCGGTTTGCGGACACGATCGATGAAAGGCGGCAGCTTTTCATCGGCAAGGTCATCCACACAGGCAGATTTTTGCCGATTGTTGCCTACTCTTACCACTTTATCCTCATCAATATCCTGGGGCAGACTGCCCTGAGAAAAGGTGGTGAGAATGTAGACATTAAACCCCAGACTCTCCAGCCAGCCGGCCATAGTCCCAAATCGACGGGCTGCAATATCATTTGACGGCGGAAAGAAATAGCTTAGGATCAACAGGTTTGGCATCTAATTCATCTCCTTATTCCAGTAAATTTTTATCAGTTAAGTCCCCAGGGGGCAGTTTTGTTGCCACCGGTGACCTCTGCATCATTTTGTATAAGCCCTGCAGTTTTAAAGTGCTGCTGATAAAAGACAGGTACCGCAGCCAGACAAGCCCACACATAAGGATAAATATATGAACGGCTGCTGATAATGCCCAAATACACGAAAAGAAAATACGACACCAGAAACATAACTGGTCCGCTGGCTGGATTTGCACGCATAAGTATAAAGAGCCTGCCGAAATTATGAAAACTTAAGGCAATAAAACTGAAAAAGGGGATGATACCGAAGCAAACCCAGAAGGACAAATAGTTGTGCATGTATTCTCCGGGACCCCCATGCCATATCTCTGCCAGGGGCAGGCCCAGCAGCCAATAATCCTTGAGATACCCCATTCCTGAAACCAACAGCTGCTGGCGGGCTATATAGGATTCATCACTGGCCGTATCAAAAATCAATGAAAATATGATGCCGGTTTTATTGCTGAAAATAAAATCACTGCCGCCCAGAAGTAAGAATAATACTGCACCAATACCTAGTATCAGCCAATTCTTTTTGTTCCTGCTCTGGATCAGAAAGCTTATAAACAGACAAAAGATAAACAGGAAGAAAGCAGTCCGGGAACGGGTGATGTATAAAAGGGCAATGGAATTGAAAGCAACTATCCAGCGCAGAGTAGTGTTTTTAATCAGCAGCCACATGATAAGTAAAGTAAATATCACCAGGGTATCAGAGATCATCAGATAGTTGAATCTGGCATCCAGAGTGACAACTGAGCTGTTTTGCAGACTGGAGCTGATCATTATGGCAGTCCAGTAAATAGCGGCACTGAAAAACAGGTATAAAGAAACGGTGGTAATTTTTACCCCGGGTTTTTGAAAAAGCTTATACAAATCTCCCAGTTTTCCCCCGGCAATAAACAAAACCATAAATAAAATGACAGTGCCGGCCAGTAACGTCTGGATGGCTTCGGCCGCTCCGGGTATACTCCTTGCAAGCAGCCAGCCTGATATCAGTTCAGCGTAGATGATATAGCACAAAATCACCAGAGCGAAGAAATAATAAATATCTTTATTACTGGAAGGCTGTTGATAAATCACTTGCAGCAGCTTAATAAACAGGTAAATTAACAATAACAGCAGGATCAAATAAATCCAGGGAATGGTTGGCAGTATGCCCATCACCGCCAGCATGCCGCTGACCGGTGACAGGACCAGGTAAATCAACAGCATGAAGTATACCAGCCAGGTTTTGAATGACTCTATACTATTTTGTGCCATCGTATTCACCTCGATTCCAAAAGAATTCAGACAGACAGAAGGTTTTCATAAAGCTGCCACAATTCTTCACCCACCAGGGTGCTGTTATGCCACAAGAGGGTAAAATCCCCATTATATTTGCGGCAGGTTTGCTTGAGGCAATTGATGAAGTCAAATATGTCACTACCTTTAAGTCCCATTAGATCCTGCCTTATAACACTCTCCTCCATAACGATCAGGGGTCTTTCCATAAGGGACATTCCCCGGCGCTGCTTAAGATCATAGACCGGATAATCAAAGCAGGTCCCGCAGCGGAATCCGGCATGTTCAGGAAAGGTCAGGGTGCTGTCATAATCCAGGCCTGCTTCTGACCAATTGCGCCAGGTGGTGGCTGCCTGCCAGCGCAGGAAATGCTGGCGGCCTCCCCAGATATCCTGCCGGATCCCTTCCCCGGCGCATACCTTCAGTAGATGGTGAAATTCAGCTTTGGTCTGCCTGGCGTCCTGATATGTTCCAAAACTGGGATGGAGTCCGATTTCATGGCCTCGATCTGCAATGTCGCGTAAAAGACGCCGTAAGTAGGGGTGGCTTATATCATAGGGCTGATCATAATCCGGATCGGTACAGGCGGTCATGAAATAGAAGGTGCTTTTCAAATTATTTTTTTCGCTGATATCCATAAGGCGGTCGAAGGTATAATAAAAGTCCTGTCTATAATCTCCTTTATTCACTGCTTGCCATGCATTAAAGCGCTTCAGTGCCGATTCCGGTGATCTGCGCTTCAATATATCAGCGCCACAGCTTAAAAGCAGCCTTGAAAAATCAATTCCCAGCTGGGAAAAGGGGTAATCCACATCATGGCTTAAAACGGTTTTAAACTGGCGCGGTTTTCTTTGCAGGCCGGGCCAGAGACTTACAAGCTGATGCCAGAATATTTCCAGGTACTCGTTTATAATAGGGCGTAATAAGAAGCCCTCCCGGAAAGCCAGGGATGCTTCCATGGGAAAACGGCCATAGGGGTCCCGTTCT
>JAAZFJ010000046.1 GCA_012511795.1 Syntrophomonadaceae bacterium | reverse complement strand
TAATGTCCGTCCTATCTTCAAAGGCACTTGCACCAATTGCCTGTACAGTATAGTCGTCGATCACGCCAGGAATAGTTACTGTGGCGCTGCTGCCTGTATATCCAGTGATCTTTATGAATGACCCATCCAGCAAAGAATACAAAAAGCCAGATGACTCATCGGACATCAGAGAAACTGATAACGGCTCCGCTTCAGTTTCCGGCTCCTCACCTGCATTATCTTGAACCCAGTTGATATCTACTGGGTCACTTGATTCCAACTGTTCCATTCCGTTTTCCGGCAGCTCAGGTGAAACACCTTCCAATGCTTGATCTTCAAGCTGATTTGTCCCTGCCGCAACTGATTCCAGCTGTTCCGTTTGGTTTTCCCCTGAGTCAGGTAAAACATCTTCCAGGGGTTGATCCATAAAATATTCTAGCCCGGCCAAAGCTGATTCCAGCTGTCCCCCCCCGTTTTCCGGCAGGTCAGGTGAAACAACTTCTGATGGTTGACCCACAGGATAATTTGTCCCTGCCGCTTGTGCGGCTTGTAGTCCCACCGAATTTAAGAAGAACATCATGATCATAATTAGCGCTAACGCTTTTACTGCTGGCTTAGTTGGCTTAATCATATTGGCTTCCTCCTATAAAGCTCCATGTAAAATAATACGGTTAAACGTGAGGCGAATTCCTTGCTCGATGCGTTTGTGTGGGGCGAGAAGCGTTGAATGATTCGGAGAAGAAATGTCTGCTTTATCGATGAAGTCTAGCCCTCATGCTTTGGCAAATAGCCTCGCTGCTTTTATAATTAGGATCCCTATATGTTGGCGGTTGATCAGGTCATCAAGACCAAATTTCTTGTGATTATAACCTATACGATTCCATGGGTTCCTGCTATTGTTACATAGTCTTTCGGCCAGTGGTCAGCGGTTAGTACAAAACCATCTACGATTATTTTGGCAAATTCAGCTTAGCTTAAATTTCCTAACTTAAGGGGTTAGTGCCGTTCAGATGCTCGAATAGCCTTTGGTGATCAGAACTGTTGATACTCCCATCTTTATTTACATCACCGGCTATCAGGGCATCTCCAGCAAGGAGGTTCGTCCCATTCAGATGTTCAAATAATCTTTGATGATCAGAACTGTTGATACCCCCATCATTATTTACATCACCGTAACTAAGACTACTTGCTGTTTCACTAGTAACATTAAAAATATCACTCAACGAGGAAGACCAGCCGAATTCATTAAATGATAATACTATCAATCCGTATTCCCCTTCTTGTAAAGGAGCTCTCGGATATCCACTATCTAATGTTAAAGCCGCGTCTCCAGTCCAAGTGCAGGTAGTATTGTTATAAAAAACTGCGACTGGTGTGAGCAGAGAATAATCATCAGGGATATCTACTTGAGGGATCCCATCAATTCTATATATTGGTACAATATAGATCATCTGGCTAGTAACGTCTGTAGAAGCAGAAGGGGTCCAATATATAGAGAAGTCCCTTCCATCCACACCAGGATAAGTTAAGTCATGGTCTGCTGCTGAAATATTTGTAGCTGGAACTGGCCATCCTACAGAAATAGTAGTCCAACTCCAAGCGTATCCCGCATCATTCTCCACAATAAGATAGACATCATAATCGCCCCCGGTCAAGCTTGCCCTTGGTTGGTTACTATCTAGTGTTAAAGACGCATCTCCAGTCCATGAGCAAGTAGTATTATTATCAAAAACTACCACTGGTGTAAAATAATCATAAAAACCATCTGGCAAAAATGTCCCAGCAGGTAATATCACAATCATCTGACGCGTTATATCCGGGGAAATAGAAGGCGTCCAGGTTACTGTAAAATCGCGTCCGTCTACGCCCGGATAAATAAAGTCGTTTGCTTCAACAACAAAATCTGTTGGGTGGACGGGAAGGTAATCCATCCATATATCCAAGAAATATGGCTCATTGACATATAAGTCACCATAAGCATCACTTGCCAGTACAACTATATAATAAGTCCCGGGTTCAATCGGTGCCTCTATCCATTGGATAGCTGTTCCATCTTCGTATGGATAATATTCTGATGATGCTACTACGTTCCCTTGACTATCTTTCAACATGATATATAGGTCATCTTCCCATCCTTTTGAAAAATAATCACCAATCCAACCGCCGGCCATATAAAACCAGCCGCTTTCAGTGATTTGCAGACGATAATAGTCTAAATCATAGTTGTAATCAGTTATTGTACCATATATATAGTTATCCAATAGGATAGGATTTGCGGTCTCTTGAGTCCAGTTTGGTTCCGTTTCATATATTGAACCTTGCTCAAGGGTACTATTTTGACTGGAAATCATTAAACTGCTGCCAACAAAATTATTTCTAGATGAATCATACATGTTCTTCGTTTCTGGAAAGTAACTCTGTGATTTTTTTGATCCTTTTGTTGTAATACTTTGCTCTGAGTTTTTGAATAATGAAATTTCATGGCTCCATTGGTCCTCTTCAATTTCATTATTGATTAATCGACTATCTCCTTTGCTCAACTCTTTTTCAGCGGCAAATTGAATTTTAGTATCTGTTACTGCATTTGCTAATACCGGCTTACAGATCACTAAAAAAAGTAAAGAAACTATAATTGCCAGAGCTATTTTTCTGACTTTCACAAAATCGCCCCCCAATACTTTCCGTTTTGTATATTGGTCAAAAGGTCGAAAGTTTTTTTAAAAGCCCCCCTGAAGAAAATTCTTAAGGGGGGCCTTGACTATTAATTAATGATTATTTCATCAGCACGTTATAGATAACGGTAGTGGCTTCTGCCCTGGTTGCATTGCTAAGCGGCTTGAAGCTGTTGTCCTGGTAGCCATTCATGAGTTCATTCTGTACCGCAGTTACAACATAGCTGCTGGCCCAGTCAGAGATATCTTCTGTATCACTGAAGTTTATTTCTCCGGTCAATAAACTCAGTTTGGCTGCCTTAACGATCATAACTGCCATCTGTTCTCGGGTGATCAGATCATCCGGACCAAATTCCGTATCACTGTAACCAGTGACGATTCCATTAGCTGCTGCTGTTGCGATATAGTCTTTGGCCCAATGGCTTGCAGTATCGTCAAATACTTTTCCGGATGCTGCTTTCATATCAAAGGCTTTCACTATTACTACAGCAAATTCAGCGCGGGTAATTGAATTATCCGGTCTGAAGGTGTTATCAGGATAGCCTGAAATCGCACCCATTTCAACCAGATACTCAATATTGGCCTTTGCCCAGTGTCCGCTGATATCAGTCAGTACCGGAAGTTCCGGTTCGGGTTCAACTGGTGGTTCTACCGGCGTTACTGCTTTTTTCTCGGTAGCTATGATGGCAAAGTACCCGGTCTTTTCGGTTTTACCGCTTACAGTCAAATCATCTTCATCGACTTTTACGCTATCCAATTCTACCCATTCGTCAGCATCTTCATCATACCAGTAAATAGACAGGTCGTATTTCTCCAGATCGACAGCTGATTTTTTATAGGGCAGGGTTACGGTTATTGGTTTCAGGAAATCACCTGAAGATTTTTTGGTTAATTCAAATATATTGCCGGGTATAAAGCTGTCATCCGGTGCATCAATTTTGTCGCTGTTGAAGCGCTCAATATCCCCTCTGGTGTCGGTACTTACCGCTCCCTTGGGAATATCTACTTCGAAGCCGTATTTTTCCTGAGTGGTGCCTTCATTGATAATGGCAAATCCAGACAGAGTTCCTCCTCCGCCACCACCGGAGCTAGCTGCAGCGGTTTTCGGGAATACTGCGGTTACTATGCCTGAACCAGCATCATTAGTTACCGAATCTGCTTTTTCTACGGTAAAGAAGTCTGCAGGTACTTCTGTTAATATATAACCAGCTTTTGGTGTAAGGGTTATTGTCGCTGTATAGATTGTGCTGGCTGCAAACTTATCCCCTGCTGCAATAGCTGGACTCCAGCTTACCGTTCCTGTGTATTGCACTGTTTCAGTTATCGCTGTTACAGGTGCTGCTCCTCTTACCGGGGCTGTTACACCAGGGATAGCTGCAATTGAAATTGGAGTTATTAGAACTGCATCTGCTGCTACATTAATTATTATGGTTTCTTCATCGTATCCATCGCTGCCATCCCAGTCTATTTTCACTGTAAAGCTTTGTGGAACTTCTGTAACTTTGGGATAGTAGTATACGAAATCATCACCATCTAACCATGTGCCAGTCAGGGTTGTTTCAACCCCAGACTGATTGATGTATTTGAATGTAGCATACGTCTGATCAACAGTTATATCTGTCGGTGCTGTAATTTTTACTCCCACATAGTTTCCTGCTGTTGGCGGGAATCCGCTAGCTGCCGGATAGTAATCTATAGTCCCACTGAAGGTATTGGTCGCTGC
>JAAZFJ010000363.1 GCA_012511795.1 Syntrophomonadaceae bacterium | reverse complement strand
GGGGCAGCATGGAATTCGCTTTGGTGATCATGGGCTTTTTTGCTCTGATCTTTGCTGTGATCCCCTATTATGTTGCGGCACTCTTTACCAATGATCAGGAAATCATCGCCGTAGCCGGAATGCTTATCAGGATCGCCGCCCTGGAACAGCTGACCATTGCTGCTGCCATGGTGCTGGGTGGAATCTTAAGAGGCGCCGGGGATACCAAAACGCCAATGATCATTACTACTGCTGCCACCTGGTTTTTCCGCCTGCCCCTGATTTATCTGTTCATCCGGGTCCTCCATTTGCCGATTCAATACGTATGGCTCATATTCGTATCTGACTGGCTGCTGCGCACAGTAGTATTTATCATCGTTTACCGCCGGCAAACCTGGCTGAAAAATGGCGGCATAGCTCCTTTATCTAATAGGTCTGGCAGGGAAACATAAAACAAAGCTAAGAAAATCTGCGTTTATGGAAGTTGATTGGCGATATTTTATGGTGGAAAAGCACGATAAACAAAAGCTAAAAGCAAAGGAATCTCGTAGCTGAAAAAGAAGTATTAAAAAAGGACTAATCTATTCTGTTTTAGAGGTGATTCATTAATTATGAAATACAAAGTGATGAAAAAACAACACAACAGTAAAACATGTCTGGTGTGCGGATTAAAAAATAATTTTGGCTTGAAAGCCAGTTTTTATGAACTGGAAAATGATAAGCTGGTAGCGATCTTTAAACCCCTTAAGGAACATCAAAGTTACCCGGGCAGGCTCCATGGAGGAATAGCAGCCGCCATACTGGACGAAACCATTGGCCGGGTTATGATGATGAAGGATGAAAAATGCTTCGGGGTCACGGTGAATCTGGATTTGAAATACAGGAAGCCGGTTCCTCTGGGTAAAGAGCTTAGAGTTACAGCCTGGCTCACCAGAGACACCAGCAGGCTTTTTGAAGGCTGCGGAGAAATACTGCTGGAAAATGGAGAAGTGGCCGTTTCCGGCCACGGCAAATACATGAAAATCCCTATGGAAAAAATGACTGAGTTCGATCCCGCCGAAGAGGAATGGCTGGTATCACATAATGACAGCGACCCTCTGAGTATTGATTTACCATAAAAGCATAAGTGACAACTTTCGCCTAATCAGAAAAGGCAACTAATATTTTTAACGAGTCAATCTTTTTTACTGTCCAGATGTACGGTGGTTAACGCATACATTTCACGGTTAATGGTTTCTTCCACCTGTTGGGCAATCTCATGGGCCTGATAAAGCATCATAGTTCCCTGTACCTCAATATGCAGTGAAACAACTTTATTGGCACCGTAGTCATGAACAGCAATATCGTGACAGGATTTGACCCCGAAAACGCCCAAGGCCAGGTTGTTTATCTTCTCGATCTGTGTATCATCACTTTCCCCTATCAGCTTGGAAGTGGAATCATTGAAAATTTCGATTCCCGTCCAGATGATCAAGGCTGATACTGCAAAGCCCAGAACAGCATCCACCCGGTAGTAACCAAATTGTGAAGCCAGGATTGCCAGGGCCACCAGCAATGAAGCAATGGCGTCTGTGCGATGATGCCAGGCATCGGCTATTAAAGCAGAGGATGAAATTCGGTTACCCATATCGATGGAGAGCCGCGACATCCATTCTTTTATAAGGGCTGCTGCGATCATTACTGCCACTACCAGATAACTTCCCTTAACCGGCGTATTTTCCAGGTAGCGGTGATAAGAATTGATACCGAATTTTATACCCACACCAATCAACATCAGGGATATGATAAGGGAAGCAATAAACTCGATCCGTCCGTGACCGTGAGGATGCTTTTCATCAGGCGGAGCAGCTGACAGTTTAAAACCCAGAATGACAACAACCGAAGTTAACACATCAGAAGCAGTATGGACCGCGTCGGCAATCAGGGAGATACTGTTTAACATCAAGCCGAATATCGCTTTTATCACGGCTAAAATGATGTTGATTATGATACTGACAAATGCCTCCAGATAAGCTATCTTTTGGCGCTGCTCCGGTGCCTTGATGCTTGATTCAGGACTTACATCCTTAAGGGTCCGGGTAATTAAGTAATCTGTTGTTTTCATTGTAAACCGATCCATATATGTCACTCCTTACTACGGTGAAAAAAATACCGTCGAACTGTTATATCTGTTAAATATAATAGTCCCACGGTATTCTCCGCTGCCTAATAGGCCCGGCATTTGCCTGACTTACTGTTTAATTATATGCTATATTAACACTTATTATGGCATTATGCAAGCCTGAATTTTCTGTTGCCTTCGGGGTCAGGCTCTCAATGGAACAAAGTCGTATTTCTACCGCTCACCCCAGTTTATCAAACGACAGTCAAATCTGCCCTAAAGCACGT
>JAAZFJ010000362.1 GCA_012511795.1 Syntrophomonadaceae bacterium | reverse complement strand
CGTTCCTATGTACCCATGCGTTATTTGGCTCAAATGCTTGGCGCAGAAGTAACCTGGGAACAGGCTGACCAAACCGTAAC
This sequence comes from Syntrophomonadaceae bacterium, assembly GCA_012511795.1. Classification (GTDB taxonomy): domain Bacteria; phylum Bacillota; class Syntrophomonadia; order Syntrophomonadales; family Syntrophomonadaceae; genus UBA1368. The sequence goes on along the minus strand of JAAZFJ010000362.1, from coordinate 4,367 downwards.
TCTTTCCAATGGCGAAGTTACTGCAGTATTTACCATTGGCAGCACCAGCTACACTGTAAACGGTGAAGCTTTAACTGCTGATGTAGCACCGGAGATCGTAAATGACAGAGCATATCTGCCGGCTCGCTTTGTTGCTGAAGCATTCGGAGCACAGGTAGGATGGGATGCAGGATTACAGACTGTACTCATTCAAAGATAACTGATACCACAAAAAAAGAGGCGTGCCTGACGGCACGCCTCTTTTTTTGACGGTATTTCAAACTGACAATTTTAAAGTTTCTTCAGATAAGATACAATTGAGAGAGGAATTATATATCAATAGTTCCTCTCTTAGCTATTTTGATATAGCTGCTGAAAGTTTTTCCCAATCAAATTCGTAAAAGTAAAAAAAGGAGGTAATCAATGTGATCAAAACGAACAAGAAACTTTCTCTACTACTGGTTCTGGCCATGCTGATGACCATGTTTGTCGGCGCAGGTACGGCATCAGCAGCAGGTATTACTTATTCTCCCCTGAATGTACCTACATATGAAACCAAAAATTCCCCGCAGACAGAGGATGCAACAATTCTTATTAAGGCAGCTGATGCAATTGTATTTGGCGATAAAAAACATATTGCCACGGTTACACTTCCCAGTGGAACAGAATTCGTAACGCCCGGTTCTGAAGTCACTTTGGAAGTAATCAGTACTGACCCGGGATTTAAAGAGGTAAATGCAGTTATTAAGTCATCTAAAACTGCTGATCTTTATGTAGATGCAACCAACGGACCGTTTAATGGAGAGGTAAGATTTCTCTTAACATTCTCAGGCCTGGTAGTAAAAAGCGGTTCAGGTGATTTAAAAGTAGATTTTTCTGCTCCAGCCGGCAGCGCCTTTAATTTCGCAAAAACTGAGATTGCATATATCGGCGGTACCAGCAGTATCAGTGTTAAAGCTGGATTGCCTAAAAAAATAGGTGAGAATGGCGGTTATATTAACGGCATCACGATTTCGGAATCGGTTCCGGGTGTTTTAAAAGAAGGCGATACTATTACTTTTAAACTGGAAAACGGTTTTACCTGGAAGGATACCACCAGGATCGTAGCCGCAGGGGGATGGGCTTTTGAAGGATATAATGGCATGGGCGCTTCAGTTTCCCATGACTTTAATGTGACTATCAGCGGCAGGGAGTTGGTTTTAACTATCCGGAATCTGCCCGATTACCGCAATAGTGCCGGAAGAATTGTTATTGGTACTGATGAATTGAAAGATATTTATCCCACCGGAGTTTTCCCTTTCATTGAGATTGATGATGGGACCAGATATGGCGACATTAAAATAAGTGTCAGCAGTTCCAACAGCAATGTAGAAATTAATACTCATGGCATAGCCAGCTTTGGCGATTTTGGCATAAGTCTTAGGGCGGCAATGACCAAAGAAGTTATGTCAGGACGCAGCAATCAGGAACTCTCTAACTTCTTTATTAAAGAAGAAATTGCCTATAGCATAAAAGAAGGGCAAACCATATACTTTGAACTTCCTGAAGGAGTTAAATGGGCAGGCTATGGCACCATTGAAATCGATGGAACCGATGTGATAAGTGCCGGCGGATATACGCCCGTTTCCGGCAGTAACGGCAGAAAAATCAAAAATGTATTTACTGCAACTACCAGCAAGCCAACCAGTCTGGCTTTCAAGAATATGAAAGTAAATATTGAACCATGGTTTGATGGGCCATTGGATATAACTGTCAGCGGGACTGTTGATGTGAGCGGTACTATTACGGTGGCAGAAGCCTTAAAACCGGTTGAATTTACCGTAGAAGGAACCACAAATGTATCTGTTGGTGCCATGGATCAAAAAGCCGGGGACATTATTATCACTGAAGCTGAGGCAGGAGCAATTCAAAGCAAAGCAGATCATAACCAGCTATTTATTACCCTGCCTGCGGGTGTGACTTTTTCCAGTAAGCCAACTGTGGAAGTTATCTCAGGAGACCTGGACCTGGGCGAAGTAAAAATCGGTTCGGCATCTTCCGCTACTGGAGATAATGGTTTATTGATCAATATCGATTACAGCGGAATAAAAAAGAGCGCAATAAAGATTTCAGACATTTATCTTACTCTTGACAGGACGGTACCCCATGGAATCGTTCTGGCTAAATTTGAAGGTGTAAAAGACTTTGGCTGGGCTGATGGATCAACTGCTTTGGTTGATTTCAATACTGCCGAGTCCATAGGCAGCATAGGTATTGCTACAACAACTACAGGCTCTTTGCTGGGAACAGCCTCTTTCGTTATCGGTTCCAAGACTTTCCTGGTGGAAGGAACGAGCGAGTCGATGGATGTAGCACCATTTATTAAAGATGACCGTTCCTTTGTGCCGGTTCGTTATCTGGCAGAAAACATGCTGGGAGCAACAGTTGTTTGGAATGAAGCTGCTCAGCAAGTTATATTAAAGAACGGTGGAGTTGAGGTTGTCCTAACCATAGGAAGCAAGACTTACACCGTAAACGGAGTAGAGAAAACGGCAGATGTGGCACCGGTAATAGTTGACAGCAGAACTTTCCTGCCGGCCCGTTATGTTGCTGAAGCTTTTGGAGCGGCAGTTGTTTGGGAAGAGACCACTCAAACAGTAAGAATTCAAAAATAAAATTAGAAAAAAGGCGCGCGCGAAAAGTAACGCGCGCCTTTTTTAATTAGCGGTTAAATACCTTTATATTGACACTATAAAATGGTAAAGCTATAATTTATCTACAGGACTGACCGGTGAGTCAGCTTAATAGGGAGGTGCTCTTTATCAAAAAGGTTAAATCTATAACAGCTCTCCTGGTATTCTTTTTTTGTCTGTCTTTTGTGATACCGGGAACTGCAGCAGCAGATGAAATAGGTGTTCCATTGAGTATACAGGAAGCATTGGAATTAGCCTATAGCAACAATCCAGATTTGCGCCTGGCAGAATTGGAAGTAAAGAAAGCTCAGATTTTAAGGGATGATGCCGCAGATGCACTAACTTGGTTTCCCAGCGAAGGTGTTGTAAGCAAAGTTTTTAACCAGGTCTTCAACGGCTATCAGCAGGCAGAGATAGGTCTGACTACTGCTAGAAAAGGAGAAAAAGCAGCCCAGGACCAAATCACCAAAGAAGTAGTTACTGCATATACTGAGGCTTTAAAGAATTATAATAATCTGCAAGCTTTAGAATTAACACTGAAAAATATTAAGGAATTGCATGTGGTAAGCAGTGCTGCCAATAGTATAGGCTTTATATCATCTTATGATTATCAAAAATCCATAACCGGTACCCAACAGGCAGAAGAAGGATTGAGAGCGGCACGTTTAGCTTATGAAGGCTCAATAGCCAACCTTAGGTCACTTCTGGGACAGCACCCGGGCTGGAATCCTGTTTTGACCAGTGAAGCTTTGATCACCGAGTATGAGCGAGGTGAGCTGAGCATTGAAATTATCAAAGGTTCTTCTGAATCGGTTTTAGTGTGGACCAAGGGAGCTTTGCTGGATATTGAAAAGAGTAAGGAAGACTGGATTTTGCCGGATCTGTCCAGTGAGATGAAAGAAATAAATCTTACCACAGCGGAACTGAACTATGAAGATGCCAAAAGAACGGCCAGAGTTCTTATTGAACAGATGTATTATGGGATCGATGCCATTGAAGGACAGATAAAAATGGCGGAACTGGCTTATAAGACAGCTGTGAAGGATGAAGAAGTAGCCCGCTTGAAGTATGATTTAGGGTTAATACCCAAAGTTTCGCTAATTCCCAATGCGGAGAATCTGGAATCTGCTGTTCTGGCTACCAGCCAGGCTAAAATAAACTTAAGTAATTTAAAATTGCAGTTGGCTGATCTGAAAGCCCAATATGCTTTCCTTACCGGGGAAACGGTTTATGATGATGGAGATTGGAGCAGACCACCTGCTGCTGAAGAAGAAGTGTAAAGCTACATAAAGAAGTGGGGCTAAGGAAATAACCTTAGCCCCTTTTATATATAGTAAAAAAATAATTAAGGGGGACACACCTTGAAAAGCTCAGCAAAGGCTTCGCTTTTCTAAGGAATGTCCCCATTAGTCAGCGAATGCTTCGATTTGCTTGGGAATGTTCTCGGAAATTTAGCTAGTCAGTTATCAGTACAGTTCTCAAGTTCTCAGCCCAGCCCACTTTTTGCCCCAGGCTTTCAGCTATAAAACGGGCGGGGACCATGGTTCTTCCATCAACAATGGTGGCAGGTACATCCAGTAACGTATTTTTCCCGTTTACCTGAGCAGTTTTACTGTTGATTTTCAGTACCACAGTTGTACTGCCTTTGCTCCCGGTTACTGTTTTAGTGTTATTATCCCAGACCACGTCAGCATTCAGAGCTTCAAAGATAGCTCT
>JAAZFJ010000361.1 GCA_012511795.1 Syntrophomonadaceae bacterium | reverse complement strand
TCATCAGCCTCACCTATCTGGAGCTGGCTGCTTATGCCATGGGATTGGGTGCATGCTGGGCTGGCTACTTAAATACTGCGGCTAATTATTACCCTCCTCTTCAGGAAGCATTAAATCTTCCGCAAGGTCATAAGACCTATGGAGCAATGATGGCAGGTTATCCGGTTTACAAATATTATCGGATCCCCCAGCGGAATAAAGCACAGATCATCTGGCACAAATAAAAGAGTTAAAAGTAGTATCTTCTGATTAGTATGTAAATCCGGCATCCTGGACTCAAGATGCCGGATATTGTTATTTTACATCGAAATCAAAATAAGTATCGGGATATGGTTCATTGACAAGTGTATAATGCCACCATTCTCTGTAGTAAGCCTTAAAACCATGCCCCTCCATCGACTTTCTTAACAGTTCACGGTAGCCGTCTGCTCTGCAGTTATTAGCGGAGTTCCATGGGCAGATACATTGTCTAAAAAGTCATAACTGCTGCCCATATCTATTTCCTCCCCGGTTTCCTTGTCAACCAGGGTCAAATCAACGGTACTCCCCCGGGTATGGCTGGACTTTTTGGCAATGTATCCCCGCATAAAGAGGTCTTTCTTATCAACATTGGGATAATACCAGGGTTTCATTTTGTTATCGTTTACATCTTCTGCCCATCTGATGAAGTGCTCCACTGCTTTTTGCGGCCTGTAGCCGTCAAAAATCTTCAAATAATAGCCCCGGGAATCAAGTTCCTCACTAACAGCCTTAAGAGCATTGGCAGCTTCGACAGATAGAATTGCGGCAGGCGCTTCATATCCATCAATTTTGGAACCCACAAAGTTATTTTCGCTGTAGTACCTGATATCATATTGCACAGTGGGGATCACCTGGTCTATATAAACAAACCCTTCCGGGACAGAAGCTTTTTGCGCGCAGGCTGTGAAGACCATGAATAATAGAGGCAATAATAAATGAAGTGCTTTTGAAGTCTTTGTTCTAATTCTCAATACCTCCCTTTTTCATTAGTATCATGCCCACAATTTTCAAATAAATAAGATGGGTAAGTTAATAATGAAAAGGAAGAAATAAGCGTTAAGAGTGAATGATTAAATGTTTATTATTTTATGGGATCATCTTTTTCTAACCGGATCTCCACCGGGTTGCCGGCAGTGATACTGTCCTCTTTGACCTGGCAGTCCAGGGCCATTACATGAACACCAAGGGCGGCTGCCTCTTGCAGAGCTTCACCAAAAGCATGGTGAGTACACCAGTTGGGCTCAAAATAAAGTACATCATTCATTTGGACAATGAAAACCACATAAGCATCAAAACCTGCTTCCACGCAGAGCACCAGATCTTTTAGGTGTTTTACGCCCCGCTGGGTAGGAGCATCGGGAAAACGAACCACCCCCTGATCCTCCAGGGTAACACCCTTAACCTCTACAAATGCCCGGCGCCCATCACCTTCCACGTAGAAGTCGAACCTGGAGCTGCCAAATTGCTGTTCTCTCTTTATAAGCGCAGTTTGATGGAAAAGTCCAGCTTCATGCAGCCATTCAGCAAATACCTGATTGGGAGCACTGGAATCTATGTTTATCAGCCGCTGTCCCTTATAAACTGCAATCAGATCATATCTGGTCTTACGCTTGGGAGAATCGATCTCCTGCACCAGCACCGGTGCCCGGTGGGTCAGTAATTCCCGGCAGCGACCGGTATTTTTCACATGGCATATTTCTACCTGCCCATCTATTTCAATATGGGCAATAAAACGGATGGGACGCTCCAGAAAGATGCCTTGCTTGATATTCTCATATT
>JAAZFJ010000360.1 GCA_012511795.1 Syntrophomonadaceae bacterium | reverse complement strand
TAATATAACAGAGCAGGAAATTGCAACACCCAGGATTGGGGACACAGCCCCAACAGCCGGGGATAATCTGATTGAAGGCTATGTGTCAGGTGCGGATATTACCGCCGGAGTAGCGGCAGGTAATTATTTACAGGTTTATGATGTTGATATGGAAGAAGGAGCCCGAATAGCCGCCTTTTATCAGGTAGGGCTGACGGAAGAGGATATAAAAGAAGAAGATAAGGCAGATGAAGATCTAAGGGAAGATCTAGGGAAAGCTGAGCAGGTAGAAGCCTTCGGGAACCGGAGGGCAGATACTGAGCTTATGGTGACATTGGGACATGCTTATCTGGATGAAAACGGAAATATAAAGTTTACTGGGACCAATACGGTCACTAAAATTACGCCGGAGACAGCCGCTCTTAATGGGGGCTGGTATATTGCAGAAGGCAACATCAATAGAAACGGCACAATCACCGTAAACGGCAATGTTCATTTAATTCTTGCGGAAAACTCATCCCTTAGCGTTAAAGGGTTATATCAAATTGCGGGTATAAATGTTAAAGAAAACAATAGCTTAACAATTTATTCTCAATCAAAAGGAGATAAAATGGGTTCCCTTAATGTCATTGGCGGTTATACCTCGGCGGGTATAGGCGGTGGAAACGCGCAAAACTGCGGGAAGATTGTCATTAACGGTGGAAGGATTGAGGCTACGGGCGGTTATATGGGCGCGGGAATAGGCGGTGGTTCCGGTGAAGTATTTGCCGGCAAAGGCGGCAATGTCATAATTAATAACGGAATAGTCACCGCCACATCCGGAGAACGTGGTGGGGCCGGTATCGGAGGAGGATGCTGTGGACATGGTGAGGAGGTTACGATCAACGGGGGGACGGTCACAGCCATCAGTTACGATGGTGGTGCGGGAATAGGCGGAGGTGTCTATGGCAACGGTGGCAATGTAAGAATTGGCGGTGGTACGGTCCTTGCATCGGCGGATAGTTTAAATGGCGGAGCCGGAATCGGAGGTGGAAGTAGTGGCGCCGGTGGTAATATTACTTTGAGTGGCGGAGCAATCACAGCGACAGGGGGTTACGGCGGCGCCGGCATAGGAAGTGGGTATATGGGAAATAGTGGCGCCATAATTATCGAAAACTATCCCACAGTGATTGCAACCGGGGGCAGAGGCGCTGCGGATATGGGAAACGGAAGCGGCAGTACGGGAACAACCCCTGTTAAGCGCGGCAGCGCGGGTGGTACCGATTTAACATATACCAGGTTAGAGGTGCAAAATCTTTCGCCCGGCGTGACCCATTATATATCATTTAGTGGAGCAGAACATAAAATCAACCGCAGTGGGCTTACGGGTTTTATTACGGAAAGATCAAAAGAAAGCAAAAACATTTATTTGCAACCCATGGGGGCTTTAATCAGCATTGATCCCGGAGATGTTCAAAACACTAGAATAACCATTGACGCTAATGATTATGCCAAACTAATTGCCGGGTTTCATAATGGGCTTGATTTTCGTGCGAATTCCCAAGGCATGATTAGTGTCCCGTTTAATAATGAAACCAAGATAAGCGGCGATGCGGATTTTACCATCTCTATGTGGATTTTCCCGAAAGAAAATGAACCCTACCAAACGTTATTTCGTCAGGAAGGAGACACTGCCGGGCGTTTAGGTTTGGATTTTAGATTTATTAAACACAACAACGATGAAGGATACCTATACTTTGGATTTAATAAGCTAAATGAAGGCTGGCAAAACGCATTCCCCTGGAATGATGAAGCATCATTAACCAATATATCAAAGATTCCCATGCACCGATGGACGCATGTTGCGCTTACGAAGTCGGGGAAAAGTGTAATACTTTATGCCAATGGGACAAAGTATTACGAGATGACTTTAGATGACGTGCGCTACAATGCGCTCGCGCCGTTAAGAGGTGATATCAGTTTTGGCGGTACGCCTTTTGTCGACCAATTTTTTGGCGGACAAATGGATGAAATCCAATTTTGGAACACCGCATTAACCGCTGATGCAATAAAGGCCTGGATGTACAGGGAGACAGATAACAAGCATCCGGAATTCAACAATCTGGTTTATTACTATAAACTCAACCAAAAAAGGGGTTCCACCGTTATCGATTCAAAAGGTTCGCACGACGGAACAATGATTAACATGTCGGAAGCGAACTATGCTGCTTCGAATATAAGGGATTGGGTAATGGAAGCAGGTTCAATTCTTAAAGGTGAATTGATCGGTTCATATGCTGGCGGCTCAAGTAAAAATGGAATTGACTGGAACCTTAGATTTGAAATTGTAGAGCAAGGGAAAAAGGGAACAGCGACAATTACTCAGAATAATAAATTTGAATATCGTGCTATAGATATGAACCAGGCAGGCAATGACACTTTTACATATAAGGTTAAAGATCCTAACGGGTACTATTCTAATATTCAGACCGTGTATATAGCCATAATACCCGCTCCAATAAACTATACCGACGAAAACGGAGAAGTAAAAAGTATAGGGTTTAACAATGTCACTAAAATCACTCAGGAAACAGCCACTCTTAATAACGGCTGGTACATTGTGGAAGGCAATATCAATAGAAGCGGCACAATCACTGTAAACGGTAATGTATATTTAATTCTGGCAGATGATTCATCCCTTACCGTTAGCGGATCCTTTGATGCGGGCATCAATGTTTCCGAAGGCAATAGTTTGACCATCTTTGCTCAATCGGAAGGAGACGAAATGGGTACCTTGCGCGCCACCGGACATTTCTATGCTGCGGGAATCGGCGGAAGCAAAGGGAATTGCGGCAATATAACCATCAACGGCGGTACTGTTATAGCAACAAACAATAGTTTTGGCAGTGCCGGTATCGGGGGAGGAGCGAAAGGCTCCGGCGGAGTTATTACAATAAATGGTGGTAAGGTCACAGCTACCGGCAGTGCTCGCGGTGCAGGCATTGGGGGCGGAGATGATAGTGACGGTGGCAATATTACTTTGAGCGGCGGGATAATCACAGCAACGGGAGGCGTTGGTGGTGCGGGAATAGGAAGCGGGCTCAGCGGGAAAGGCTGCACTGTAATTATTAAAAATCATCCTACAGTTATTGCCACCGGGGGTGAGGGTGCTGAAGATATAGGAAATGGGGTAAGTGCCACCGGAGCACCAATTATTAGATATAATAGTATCAACGGGGTTGATTTAACTTATGTAAGATTAGAAGTACAGAAACTAACCCCTGACAATACACATTATATAAGTTTCGAGGGAGAAGAACACGAAATCAACAGTGGAGGGCTAACGGGATTTTTTGCGGAAAGGGCAAAAGAAAGCAAAGACATTACTGTACAACCGGATAAAACATTAATAAATATATATTACGGAGATGTTCAGAGCAAAAGAATTATTCTAAATATCCGGGATTATGCCGATCCTGTTGCCGGATTTGAAAGCGCTCTTGACTTTCCTGCAAATGCTCAGGCCAGGCTTGATATCCCGTTTAATTCCAACACGATCGTGAGCGGTCACACGGATTTTAGTATAGCTATGTGGATATATCCAAATGAAAATGAACCTTATCAAACCTTGTATCGCCAGTATAATACGGGTGTTGGAACTTCAGGGATATGGTTGAGATATATAAAACTCGATGACAACGAAGGATACCTATATTTTGGGCTTGATGCACGCAGCAGCTTGGGCGGATGGCAATGGGTATGGGATTGGAATAACGGAATACCACCATCTAACACTACCATGATACCGATGAACCGATGGACTCATGTGGCCCTTACCAAGTCGGGAAAAAAGATTATACTTTATGCCAATGGGATAAAGTATAATGAAATGATTTTGGACAATGTTCGCTACCAATCAGCGGTACCTTATGAAGGTAATATTAGTATAGGCGGCACATCTGTGGATGACCAATTCTTTAGTGGACGAATGGATGAAATCCAATTTTGGAATACTTCATTGACCCCTGATGAAATCAAAGCGTGGATGTTCAGGGAGATAGATAAAAAACATCCTAAATACAATAATTTGGTACTTTATTATGGGTTAAACGAAAAAAGCGGATCCACTATTATTGATTCTAAAGGATCAAATAACGGCACTATGGTCAATATGACAGATTTGAACTATATTGCATCAGATGTCAAGGACTGGACGGTGGAAGCAGGTGCGGTTCTTATTGGCGAATTGGTGGGGTCACACGTCAAGGGAGCAAGTAATGACGGAAATGATTGGAACTTGATCTTTGAAATTGTAGAGCAAGCGAAAAAGGGAACAGCAACAATTACCGGAGACAATCAATTTGAATATTGTACCCATGATATGAACCAGGCAGGACATGATTCTTTTACATATAGGGTGAAAGGCCCTGATGGCAAATATTCAAATACTCAGGTCGTGAACATTGATGTAATACCCATTCCCAGTGCGGGAAATGGCAATTCGCTTGGTTCTCCTTCGAATTCGAAAAGTACGAATAATGCCAACGGCAAGTCGGAAACGGTCGCTACGGCAACGACCACCCAGGAAGGCGATAAAACAATTACAACCATCGTTGTGGATGATAAAAAAGTGGGAGAAAGACTGGAACAGGAAGGCAACAATGCAGTTGTAACCATTCCGGTTATGAGCGGTGCCGATGTTGTCATCGGGACTCTGAACGGCCATACCGTCAAGAACATGGAAAGCAAAGATGCTGTTCTTGAAATTAAAACATCGCGAGCTACGTATACGCTGCCGGTATCTCAAATAAATATTGACGCCGTTTCGGGGCAGTTCGGAAAACAGGTGGAATTGAAGGATATTACGGTAAGCATAAAGATATCTGAACCTGCCGCGGATACTGTAAAAATCGTTGAAGATACCGCGAACAAAAATAATTATCAAATTATCGTTAAGCCCATTGAATTTGAAATCACCTGCTCAAGCGGAAGCAAAACCATGGAGGTTTCCCGATTTAATGCATATGTAGAAAGGATGATTGCGATACCTGAAGGTGTCGATCCGTCCAAAATTACAACAGGTGTTATTCTGAATTCCGACGGGACCTTCTCTCATGTGCCTACAGCCATTATAATGATAGACGGTAAATATTATGCAAAAATCAACAGCCTGACCAACAGCACATACTCGGTCATCTATAGCCCGAAAACCTTTAAGGATGTTGGAAAGCACTGGGCAGAGAAAGATATCAACGATATCGCTTCAAGATTGGTGGTGAGCGGTGTAGGTGATGATAAGTTTGAGCCGGACAGGGACATTACAAGGGCAGAATTTTCGGCAATTGTAGTCAGGGCGCTCGGGCTTATGAGTCCAGGAAGCAGCAAGGATGCCTTCATCGATGTTATGAAAAAAACCTGGTACTATGATGCCGTCTCCATTGCCTATGAATACGGCATTATATCCGGGTATGAAAACGGAAAATTTGGGCCTGATGACAAGATCACCCGTGAACAGGCCATGATAATGATCGCCAGGGCAATGAAAATTACCAGATTGAAAGTGGGGTTGGCAGATGGTGAAGCAGATAAGCTGTTGACAAGCTTTACCGATGCAAACAGTGCTGCTGAATATGCAAAAGCCAACATCGCTTCCTGTGTGAAAGCAGGTATAGTATCCGGCAGGAGTGGAAAGCTGATTGCGCCTAAGGACAATATCACCAGAGCAGAAGCAGCAGTAATTGTGCAAAGGCTGCTCCAAAACTCCAACCTGATTTAAACTATGGGAAGCAAGGGGACGTTCTTTTTGCTTCCGAAAGGCTAATGAATTGGCACAAGAGAACCGCCCTTGTGCCGCCCATTAATACAGAGCGAGGGAAGGAAGTGAAAAGAAATTGTTATTGCCTGATTTGAATTTTGCGACAATGAGCTCACTAAAACCGGTTGAGATAGTTATTACCGAGGCGTCCATGGCATTAAAAGACCAGGCTCGGGGTATTAGCAGTAGCGAAATTGCTAATGTACTTAGGATAACCATTCAAACTACTACTGATGCGGACATTTCTTTCCGGTCCATTTATGCATACGGTACAGGAAAATCTAGCAATCCCGAAGAATATATACCGCCTGAGGATGTTGGCAGCACCATTATGAGTAAACACCTGCCATATCTGACATCAACTACCAATGAGGGGGTTTTAGCTCTAGTAGGATTTATTATCTTTCTGGTTTTCAGGAGAAAGAAAATTAGACAAAAAGAACAGAATTTGTATGATGAAGCTATAGCCAAAGAGAAATCCCTTCGTTATCACCTTCAGATGGAAGTTGGTGCGTCACAGGAACGAATTGATTATCTAAAGAGCATTCTTACACTACTAACCTATGCGTTAAAAGACCTGAAGCGAGATTTAACAGTGTTAACAAAATAAACCCCTGTAAGTATTGCATCAACTACCTGATACGTGTTGATTCCAATTTTATCAGCCCATTTGCGGAACCGGGCGCCGTCCTCTTGCCTGCTGCTTGCCTGTTGCCCTTGCCTGCTAAGGATGACTGCAAGGAGTTTATAAAAATTATAATTAGGAGGGTAAAATGAAAAAGTCACCCATATTTTTAGCTAAATTGATAGTCCTGGTATTTTTTTTAACCTGTATTCAGTTGCCGGGAGTGACAAATCCTTCTGCTTATGCAGTTACAACAGATATGGCTCAAGGCTATGAAGCATCGATCAATGCGGCTCGGGAGGCTGTGGCAAAAGAATTGGCAACCGGCATACCGTCAAGTGCAACAGCAGCCATCATGGTGGATGGCAAGATAGTTTATGCAGAAGGTTTTGGATTGAGGGATCGCGCTAAGAACCTTCAAGTAGAAACAGATACACAGTTTAACATAGGCTCCATCAGCAAAGTCTTTACAGCTGCTTCTGTCCTTGTACTGGAGCAGGAAGGTAAGCTTTCACTGGATAAGCCTGTCACAGATTATATTCCTAATTTTACAATGAATGATAGCAGGTACAAAGACATCACCATCCGTATGCTGCTTAATCATACCTCAGGCTTTCCGGGATCAAATTTTAAAGATGGTTTTACAGCAGTAAAAAATAGAAACTACGTAGAGGAAACACTGGAAAGATTAAAAATCAGCAATTTGATGAATGATCCGGGGAAAATAAGCATTTACTGCAACGATGGGTTCACAATTGCCGAGGCTGTTATCGAGCATGTTTCAGGCATGAGCTTCCTGGATTTCCTTGAGAAGAGGATTTTCAATAAGATGAGCCTTGATAACACAAGCGCATACTTTAAAGATGGCAACCAAAATATTGCAAGAGTATATGAAAAAGATAGTATAGCGCCGTTACCGGTTGAATATGTAAACATCCTTGGAAGCGGAGGAATATCCTCCACAGCAATTGATCTTTGCAAATACGGAGAGATTCTTCAATCAGAAACTATTTTGAATCCAGCCATGATTGAAGAATATACCAAGGCTCAATATGGCCCCGAAACAGTCCCGGCGGGGGAACCGTTATTCAATGCGGGATTGGGCTGGGACCATGTGCAAGTCCACAAATTCAAGAATCAAGGCGTTGACGTACTGGCGAAAAATGGCGCTACACTTCAATACTTCTCCCAACTCTATGTCTTGCCCAAAGAGCATATAAATGTAGCAGTTATTTTTGCAGGAAATGCAAATCCTACAGCTGTCGCAGATGCCATATTGCAGGCCCTGCTGGAAGAAAAAGGAATTGTGAAAAAACCATCATCTGATATACTTCCTCCTCAGGATGCCAAAATTCCGGATTATTTTAAGGGCTATGAGGGATTTTATACCTCAGACGATAACGTGATCATGAAGGTGGAGATTTCTGCGGATAAAAATGGAATGACTCTGTCAACCTATGATGGTAAAGGTTTTAAGCCCGCAGGTGTTTTAACTTATAAAGAAAATGGCAGGTTTTATAGGCCGGATGGCATAAACTATTCCTTTGCAGAGCATGCGGAAGGAAAGGTAATGATGATTCATCCTGACAGCTCAAATGCAGGATTTGTAAGTTACGAGAAGTTAAATAATCTAAATGATATAGACACAAGCACATTTTCAGGAAGGGTGTGGGTTCCCCGAAATCTGAACCAATATGATTTTTTCGCGAAAATGATTCGGACGGTAACAATTCCTGAAATACCGGGATATATATTTGTCAATGATGGAGCAACATATACTCCGTTAGCTCTTAAAAGCCCGACAGGCACCTGGATGTGCTTCAACTATTTAAGGGATCAATCTGAAGTCCTTCTGCAAAATATCGAAGGGGAGACATTGCTCTATAACTATGGCCATTACTACTCTGATGCCTCCAAATTACCAATTATTGCGGAAGGTGATATTCTGCAAATTGATTCTAACGGTCAAAACAAGGCAGGCAAGATGAGGTCTGGCGACCTTGTGAGCTTTTCTATTCCCGAAGGAGGAAGAATTGTGGTCTTCTCTCCTGAACTCAATTTGGCATACGATAGTCTGATGTCAGACAGCCCTGAGACCTATGTGGAAAAGGGTGCCTATATCCTGGCCTTCGGCAAATCGGGAGATACTTTTAAAATTACTAATTCTGAACGGTTTAAAGATATAACCGGTCATTGGGCAAAAGATTCCATAAATCAACTGGCAGCTGCCAACATACTGAAGGAAACAGGGAATAACCTGTATCAGCCTGACAAAAATATGATGGGGCTTGACTTTTTGATGCTTATCCAAAGGGCCATCGGCATAACCCCGGATGATCTTTCTACATCAGGAGAAAAAACTGTTTCTTTTGAATCCGAACAGCCTATTACCAGGGCGCAGGCTATTTCCATCTTAGCAGATGTTATGGCTTTAACAGGCTTCGAAGCTAACCTGACCACAGAAGAAGAAGTTTCATTGATAAAAGGTTTTTCTGATTTGGAAGGTATTGACGATGAGCTTAAATCAAATGCGGCATTACTTATAAAACTTGGCATTTTTCAAGGAAGGAGCAATAAACTTTTAGCGCCCTGGGATATTATGTCCCGTGGGGAAGCAGCTGCAACGGTTTTGAGGATGTTAAGGTGCATACAATAGACAATAGTTCATTCTTGTAATGAAAGACCTTGAGGATGACTTATCCATTTGATAATGGGATGGATTTGGTTTTTTGAGATATTCCGGAGGTATTTGAACCCCCGTAAGCAGCTGGATAGGAATTTTCAATAAAATGAGCAGGCGTATTTTTCAAACGAACATACGCCTATTTTTTTATGCCCTTTTTTAGGACTCAATAAAAACGATTGGTGGAACCAACCTGTTTAGGCCAAAGGTCACCCCTCCGTGGAACAGTAAATGGCGAAATTGTCAAAACCCAAAATACCGGCGATTTCTTTAATTTTCTGGTAGCTTGCGGAAAATTTTCAGAAAAAAATTCGATTAAAAAAAGACGAAAATCATAAAATTTGCAGTTATGTTCACGGTTTTGTTAATTGCCGGTGTTTTATAATTATCTAAAAGCAATAGGCTCTGTTGATAAACAGATTGGTAATAAAAACGAGGTGATTTA
>JAAZFJ010000359.1 GCA_012511795.1 Syntrophomonadaceae bacterium | reverse complement strand
GCGGGAGAAGGAGCCAGGGCTATTTCAGCCAGTTCACCGAATTTCCCGAGTTTAAGGTAAGAAAATGGTTCATCCTCTGTTAGCTCACCCAGTAAGTCCAGCCATTCAGCAGAGTTAAGTGACGGCAATCCCTGGTAAAGGGTCTGGAAAAGTTTCTGGTCGATAACCGGATACCCCATCTCCCCAACCGAACGCAGTGCATATTTATCTCCGATGAGAAGTACAATATAGGGCATACCCATTTTCCGGGCAAAAACAACTCTGGCTTCCTCAGCCAGCTTTTTGGTCGGGGCAATAAAAGAAGATATGAACTCCTCCCCAAGAATGCCGATCGCCAGGCCAATATGCCGGATCGAACATTCTTTAGCGAAACCTAAAGCATTATCAAGTGATTCGAAAGGTACCAGAACTCCCCCTTCGTCAGCCGTGACCGGATGGAGTTTCATGCTTACGGATACACATACAGCCAGGGCTTCATGATCAGCGATTAAATTTTGGTACGAAAAAAGATTGGGAGAATCAATGTCATTTAATGAGAAAAATGATCCGTCCCGGGCAACGAACTCAGCATCAATGAAGTTATCAGCCGCTATACCATAGGTGGTGGAAAACGTGGAAAGCAAACCGGAGGTCATGATATTGGCGCAAACCAGAGCTGCCGGTTCAGCCGTATGTACTCTGAAGCCGCGCCCGGCAGCTGCCGACTGAAGCTCAAATGCTGCTACACCCGGCCCCGCTTTCACCAGCCAGTTCTTTTCATCAAAATCGATCGTCTTCATCCGCTGAAGGTCCAGGACCACACCTTCACTAAATACCAGACCATGAGTGGACGCACCATTGCCGCGCACCACATAGGGAATCTGATGGTCATTTAAGAGTTTAATAATGGAAGATATCTCTTCCCTGGAACTGGGCATGACCACATACTGCGGCATCTTGAAATCTACATGGGGACAGATATCATGATGATAAGCTATTTTGATGGCAGGGTCATTTGCCGCCCAGAAATGGCCGACGATTCTTCTCAATTCCTTAAGAATGCGGTCCTCCGGCACAGCAGCTATTTCACCGCCGTTTTGCAGATAATCGTCAACATAATCTTTCAGTGCTTTCATGACTATCGAGGGACGCATCTCATTTACAAAGTAGCATTGATAATCGCACTTGCCGCACAGATCACAACTATTGGCAATTTCTACGCATTGTTCCGTGACCGGGACCGTTTTTTCACAGATAGCCGCATACAGGTCCATCCTGCCCTGGGGATAGAAGCTTACATACTGATATAAAAGCCCTGATGCACATATGCCGCTTCCAAGAAAATCGATCTTACACATGGCGTAATGTCTGCAATTTTTGGCGATCTTCAGCGCTTCATTGGCAATATCCCCTGATGCCGGCAGAATAGATTTTTTCATTTTATGTACTCCCTCTTCCGGTGTTCTTTCCTCACCAAGTCATCCTCCAGCAGGTCAGTCCCATTTTCTCAGCACATATTCTGCGGCATTATGATACTTTGTCCTTTACCAGATAGGAGAAAAATCTCGCGGCACTTCCTAATAATTATTTTGAATTAGGTTTATTTATGCTTGAGAGTTTTGCATAATTCACTTTTTTAATAATAACTGGTATTTTTGGATTGTACTGATGCCTCTTCTTCCCATAGAAAAACTCCCCTTCGTGTAGTCCTGAATTTTTGTTATTTCAGGTTTCTACCCAAAGGGGAGTATATCATTATCTTAAAACGTTATTTTGATATGGGGGTATTAAGTACGTTTACCTTACTTCACCATTCCTCAGGAGTTGAGATAGTATCCCCCTAAGGCATTCTGCACTCCTTTAATAAGGATAAACTTCAACGAAAGGAGATCTATAAATTGCTCATCGCATGTTGCGAATTATCAGGAGCCCATATAATAGTATTTGTTGCCGATTTTCTGGATATTATATGATGCAAAAACCTTATCCGTGGCTTTTCTTTTTACCAGTACTCTCTCGTTTTCTTCATCCACCTCGAAATAAAAATCAGATATGTCTAAATCTGCATAACCTGGAGCATAATAGGAAATAAGAAAATGCGTAGGTTGATCTAGAGGATCAGACTTATTGATCTTGTTAAGCGTTTCCTCATCGCCATTTACCATTGCCTGAAAAAATGTCTTTGCTGTATCCTCCATACTTCCTTGTTTTACACCACCACAGCCAGATAATATTATAGAAACTGCAAGCAACAAAATTAATATTTGTATCTTTTTATTTACACTCCTCATTGATTAGCATCCTTTCATAATTTATTTTTCCCTGTTACCCATGTGTTGTTTGTATTGGGGCCTCCTCATCATGGTACCAAACTCAACTCTTGTAGCATCGCCCTGCGAATCAAAATTTATTGCTGCCATTGCGCATAATAAGTTAATGCCGTATTACTTGTGGGGTAGCCAAGACCGATATAAATGCCCTGCCCAGGGCTATCAATGTCATAAGCCGTATCGTTTTCAAGCCGCCAGCCAAGGAATATATAACCGCTTCTGGTTGGTCTCGTTGTG
>JAAZFJ010000358.1 GCA_012511795.1 Syntrophomonadaceae bacterium | reverse complement strand
TGGCTGTATTGCTTAGTGAAATAATTTCCAGTATTTCAAAGTTACAAATAAAGAATTTGTATAAACCAGTGTTGCGTGTTTTAGTAATGCTTGTCTTTATATTAGGCCTTCCTGGGGTTGGTATTTTGTTATCTTTAGAAGATGCAAAAGACAACAGCAGTAGTATTAGCCCTGATTTAAAATTGCTGAGCAGTTTTCTCAATGAATACCAACAGGATAATAACCAGGATAAAACGATACTTACCTTTATAGATTTTGGTCCCCAGATTTTATATAGGACTGATTTTAATGTAGTTTCAACACCATATCATCGTAATGACCAAGGGATACTTTTCAACTATAATGTAATGGCTGAAGATAATTTAAACTACGCAAAAGAAATGCTGAATCAGAGGGAAATTGATTTAATAATTATCTGTTCAGAATCATCTGAAAAGAGATTCTATAAAAAGTCGAATAATAATGCCACTTTTTATGAGAAGCTGATATCAGGTCAAATACCCGATTTTATAGAAGAAATATCTTTACCAGCAGATCTTAAAAATACTTTCAATGTTTATAAGATAAAGAGTTAAGAGATAAGTTTTTTATCTACTTTATTTCTTCATGATATTCTTCTTCCATATTTACCTGCCAGAGGTCATGAGTTTCCCCGGTGATATTTCTGGCGGCCAAAAGCCCGGTCAATATTGAATGGTCCATGTTATTGTATCGGTGCAAGCCGTTCCTGCCAATTGTCTGTAAATTACCCAAACCGGAAAGAAAAGATTTTATGACCGGCATCGCTTCCTGGTAATCATCATCATAAACCGGATATGCTTTAGGAACCCTGATTACAAAGCCCCATTTGACCAAGCCGGATTCTATTAAGCCAATCTTACTGATTTCGTCTGCAGCAAGTCTGATCAAATCTTCATCTGGAGATGACCAGAGTTCATCACCTTCATTACAGAAGTACTCAAGCCCCAATGAACTGCAGCCTTTCTCAGGAACCATAGCAGGACTCCACTGCTTGAAATTTTGTGCCCTTCCCAGTTTGACTTCCGGTGAATGTACATAGATCCAATTATCTGGAAACAAGAATTCTTTATTCAGTGCCAGGTTGACCGTGAGAAAATCTCTATATTTAAGCAGGTTAGCTGCCGTTTGAACACTTTCTTCAGGCTGCGGACGGAGCATATTGAGCAAGTCCCTTAAAGGTAAACTGGTAATGAAATCATCTGCGGTAAATTCTTTTTCTATTCCATCTTTATCTATAAAACAAACAGAATGGATTCTATCACTTTTCATATTAATGGCATTCACTTTTACATTCAGCAGGACTTGTCCTCCCGAGTTCTCAATTGCTTTAGCAATAGATTCATACATTTGGCCTGGTCCCAAACGAGGGTAATGGAATTCTTCTATCAAGGTTTTAATTTTATTCTTTCTGAGCTGTTTCAAAAGGGCGTTCGTCACTGCCGATATGAGTGATAGACCTTGAATCCTCTGAGCTGCCCATTCCGCTTTTAATTCTTTTGTAGAAATTCCCCAAACTTTTTCTGTGTAAGATTTAAAGAAATGTTCGAACAAACGACGGCCAAAACGGTTTACTACCCAGTCTTCAAAGCTCTCTTCCGGTTTTATAGGGCTCACTTTAACCTTGGCATAACTAAAAAGGATTAAAAATGCTTCATATAAACCTAAGCCCCCAAGAGCGTTAAAAGGCTTTATGGGATAGTCAAAAAATTTACCCCGGTAATAAATACGCGAAAGCCTGGGGCGCAGTAAAAATTCTTCCTCTAGTACTTCATTCCAGAGATTTTCAACCTCTTCAATCTTGGTGAAAAAACGGTGTCCGCCCAGATCAAAACGGTAACCTTTCTCTTCGACGGTTTTACTAATTCCGCCGACCTGTTTTTCTTTTTCAAGGATGATCACTTCATAGCCTTTTTTAACCAGTGCATACCCTGCAGACAGTCCAGCTGGGCCACCGCCTAATATAATTACTTTTTGCAAAATAAAACCTCATTTCAACAATCAATCAGCAAATAATCTCCGCCGCCCGAAAAAGTTAAAGAAAAAAACAATTGCTACAGATATGGCTTTCGCATACATATACCATAACTGCAGCCAAACCAGGATATAAATGATCAAATCGTTAAGAATAAGTCCGATCACACCAATCGATGCATACCAAATAAACTCCTGTAACGGAGGCATTTTGCTGTTTTTAAAAACATACTTCTTACCCAAAACATAATTTACAGCTAGTCCACAGCAAAAAGCTACAGTTGCCGCGATTAGATAATGCATATGAACATATTCCACCAGAAAATAAAGAAGCCCAACATCAACTGCCAGAGCAACTGTACTTACCAGGCCATATTTGAATATGTCTTTGAAAAGGTTTATGTACTTATTAAACAATGAAATACCTCTTTAATTGAGCTGCTAATAAAAATGCCATAATATCGCCCAATATCGTAACGATTCTATATAATATAACTGCAGTTAAAACTAATTGTACCTCTACTATACCAACAAGTAGATCCTACTAAAAAGACTGTGGATCCTATACATTTTATGATTCATAATTCACCATTTTGTTCCATAATCCTGCAATATAGAATACAATCAAAATATAAATACCCTGCTAATTAGTTTGGAGTTGATC
>JAAZFJ010000357.1 GCA_012511795.1 Syntrophomonadaceae bacterium | reverse complement strand
CCTGGAAAAGAGCGATCAAGATGGTGGCTTCCCGGCAAATTTCCTTAAAACCCTTGATCACTCATAAATTCAGATTGGAAGAATGGGAGAAGGCTTTCCAAACTTTTAAAAACCGGGAGGGTGTAAAAATCATTTTTACCTTGGAGTAAAAAATAAATCCCTGCAGATACAGGGATACATAGGCAGCTGCAATGCTTAGAAGAAAGGCAGCATCATGGCAACAAATGGTGTCTGACCCCTTTGGAAACATCTAAGCCAGTTTCATGGTCAAATCAATGAAACAATTCAGAAGCGGCGTATGATATTTATCCTTATGCCAGATCAATCTGAATTCACGGGAAATGGGAATATTTTTTATATCGACCTTAGCCAGGCGCCCGCTTGCTACTTCTTCTTTTACCGCCAGCTGGGATACGAAGGCAATACCTATATCCTCCATCACTGCTCTTTTGATGGCTTCGGTGTTGTTCAACACATGCCAGGGATGGTAGTTGACTTTATGCTTCTGTAAAACCTTTTCCACTACTTCCCGGGTTCCGCTGCCTTGTTCACGCAGAATCAGAGCCTGACCTTCCAGCTCTTCCGGCTCGATGATGGTCCTGCCTTCCTTGCTCCATTGATGCCGGGGGGAGCAGATCAGCCATAATTCATCATCTTTCACTTTTTGGACAACAATTTCCGGTGAATGGACCAGGCCTTCCACATAACCCATATCCAAGCGGTTATCCAGCAGCATTTCTTCCACAACAGTGGTGTTATCGATCACAAAGGTACTCTGGATGGCATGGTATTGTTGTTTAAATTGGCCAACGATCATAGGCAGCAGGTAAATTCCTATTGTAGTACTGGCTCCAAGACGTAAGCGTCCTATTCTGTTATTGGTAATCTCCATCATATGAGCTTCTGCTTCTTCCACCAGAGAAAGAATTTTCTTGCTGTATTTATAAAGAACTTCCCCGGCAAAAGTCACATGCATCTTGCGATTTATTCTGTCAAACAGCTTGAGTCCCAGGTTTTCTTCCAAATCAGCAATTGTTTGACTGACTGCCGGCTGAGTCATATAGAGATGACGGGCTGCTTCCGTTACATTCCCCAGTTCTGCTACCAGGCTGAATAATTCCAGTTGTCTCAGATTCAAAGCCAAAACCTCCTTACCCGCTAAACACTTCCTATGTGAGTACTAATTACCTTCCTTTTCTTCATCTGGGTTTTTCATAATATCAATCATATCCAAAATAAGCTGCCTTTCTTCGTTGGTTGATTTTTCGAGGAATTCCTTTACCTCATGGTATTGTGCATCCAGTGGGCTGCGATAGGTGTTCAGTTTTTCGATGATTCCCACCAATCCTTCCAGTTCTTTATCGGTCCAGGCTGCGATTAAATCGATCACCTTTCGTATGCTGGGCCGCTTAAGAGCTGTTTTCAAAGCATTGGAATTATACTGTTCCCGGTAGTAGTCATCTTCATTATCCATTAAGAAGTAAACACTGCTTATCCCAAATATGTCCGCCAGATTATTCAAAGTTCTCAGTGATGGCTGGGTCCGGTCGGTTTCGATCTGGGTGACCATACTGTAAGATACGCCCAGCATTTCCCCCAGTTCCTTCTGGGTGATCCCCATGGCCTCGCGCAGGCGTCGGACTTTCTGCCCCAGAGTCTCATCCAGGTCAGCAGGTAAAAAGCTGCCGGTGGGAACATCTAAAACCTGGCTGATTTTTTCCAGTGTCTTAAGCGAAGGGGTCGCCAAAGACCTTTCAATTTCACTGAGATGGGCCGCCGATAGTCCCGCCTGGCGGCCCAGTTCATTTATGCTGAGTCCTCTTTCTTCCCGGTAAAAACGAAGGCGTGACCCTACCGATTCCGTTGTAGTCCCCCCGTTTCTACGGTAATACTTTCTGGTATTTACTTCCGGCTCATCATCTAAAATCCTGGCTACCTGCAGCAGTTTATCAGCGGATATCTCTTTTCCCTCTTCTATATCGATCACTGCTGAAAGAGCAGTATTAAGCTGCCGGGCTAATTCTTCCAGTGAAATTCCTTTTTCCTGTCGCCACTTCTGCAATTGCTTTCCCAGTAACATATAAACCTCCTGCTTTGTCTATAATGGCAAGTCATTATTCAGTAATATTTATAAATTCAATGAGCTGGATGGCATTACCTTCAGGATCTGCAATAAAAGCGATCTTTCTGGTAGGAATAAACTGTGAAGGCTCCAGTATAAAGGTAACATCTTGTTCTTTTAGTTTCTTACAGTATTCCTCAAGGTTTTCTACCGATAAAGCCAGATGGCTGAAACCATGGTCACAATTTGATCGTTCTTCATCATAGGCAGGTTCGATTTCCATCATCATTTTCCCGTCACCCACAAAATAAAACGGCTGCCCGGCCAGAGTCACTGTTTCCATGAGCTTCAAGCCTAAAACCCGGGTATAAAAATCCATCGCTTTTCCAACATTCCTTACTTTAACGCCAAAATGATGAATCTGCATGGAAGCCCTCCTATTCAAAAAAAGCTTTTTTGGTCAAGTCAAAGCATTTTTCCGTGACCTCCAGGGTCTTCTTGATATCTTCTTCGGTGTGGGCTCCGGACAGGAACCAGTTATGGTGCGGATGTAAAAATATGCCCCGTTTCGCCGCTTCTCCGCAAAAATAGCGGTTGACAGAAAAATCCTTGTCCCCTTCAAAACGCATGAAGGGTATGGAAGGCGGCCCGGTGTATGAAATATTCAGACCTGCTGCTGCAGCCTGCTCCACCATCCCCTGTTTCAATTTTAGCCCCATTTCATTTACATAATCTACAATTCCGTCCCTTACAATGACTTTCATGGTAGCCAGGGCAGCGGCCATGGGTACTCCGCTGAAATAGTGGGTACCGGTAAAAAATGCTCCCTGAGCGGTCGCTTTATACAGCTCTTTTCCGGTCATAGCCGAAATAGGATACCCATTGGCCATGGCTTTCCCAAAGCAGATCAGATCCGGGTCCGCATTGTAATAAACGTGTGACCCATTTTCATGTAAACGGAATCCACAGCGAATATCGTCGATCATCATCAGCATACCTTCCCGGTCACATATTTCCCGCAGCTCCCGGTAAAAACCCGGAGCGGGCATCTGCTGGTCAGCCGTTGCCGGGTGGTGATGAGGAGTCAGCATGATACCAGCCAATTGGCCGCTGTTATCAGCGATAATTCTCTTTAACTCCTCCATATCGTTATAGTGAAAATAAAGGATATGGGCATTATACTCGGCGGGTATTCCAAAACTGGAATGGGTGCACCAGTAGTGGGAACCGTGATAAGCCCCTTCGGCCAGGATGATCTTATTTTTGCCGGTGTAGGCACGGGCTATAGTGGTTGCATAGGTAGTAACATCAGAACCGTTTTTAGCGAACACCACCCAATCCTGTCCATGGATCTGATTGACCATGGCCTCCGCCAGTTCATTCCAGCGATTTCCCGGCAGGGTAAAACAATCGCCGTTTTTCATCTGCTCGATTGCTGCCCCGTCTACTTCTTCATTACATAACCCAATAATATTGGTGCCGAAAGAACACATATAGTCTATATATTCGTTACCGTCCACATCCCAAATATGGCTGCCCTTCCCCCGAGTTAAGAAACAGGGATAGGAACCATAGGTCAAAAAAGCAGGGGTCCGGGGCCCATATATTCCATTGGG
>JAAZFJ010000356.1 GCA_012511795.1 Syntrophomonadaceae bacterium | reverse complement strand
GGTTGGCCCCGGCACAAGCCTAAACCAACCTCTTTTTATACATTCAGGGTCATATCAAATGAATATGGTTAACTTCTGACCACTTTAGAAAATAACAGAAAAGTGTTCTCACACAGTCTGACGTACCCCGATTGTCACGAAGGGGTACTTTTGCCGTTCTGCATATCACCAGCAGCAAAAAGTCTCCTGTACCATGATGGCACCAGAAGACTTTAGCGCATTATGAATTTTTCTTGCTCTTGCAGGTATTGTCAATATCGCTCTTAAACATCTTCCTGTACATATACCTGATGGAGAGCAGCGGGCTTCTAAACATCATTTTGGGGCCCGAATACCGCATGATTTCTTTTATAAGGTGTCTCATTTCCGGCTTATAGCAATGAACCTGGCATTTTGAGCATACCGGTTTATCATCACCGTAAAAACATTTGTCAATGCGGTTTTCAGCATAATGCAGAAGTTTTGTGCAATCAGCACACAGGTTATTTCCTTTTGTGCCATGTATTTCATGACAATATATCGCAATCATTTTTTGTACTGTATTTGCTTCCAGTCGTCTTGAAAAAGCCATATTTCCTCCGGTAAGGATTAATGAACTACGAATGCTTTCGACCACTTATCAATCATGGCATGGAGCTCTTCGTGAACACCGTGGCCGATTACTTTTTCTTCGCGCTCTTCAAAATGCTCGAATAATTCATCCTGTTTTTCATCACTTAGTACCCTGTCTGCCATTACAAACAAGACACCGTTTTCTTTTTCAATATGATTTCTCAATAAGTTACTGTAGCTTTTGGCTGCAGCTTTGAATTCCTCTAAGTCTCCCGATTCCAGGGCTTTGTCCATCAAAGCTATATAATCCCTGCCCACACCGTGTTCATGAAGCATAACCCCTACAGGCCCGCCTTCGTTGATAATGACATTTACGGTCAATTCCGGGAAAAGGTGGTTTTCGTCTTTGCCATGATGGCATTTATCGGCGAAGGTTTTCAGGAAGTACACAATTTCTCTGTAATACTGAAGCATTTCAGTATCTTCTTTATTTTCAGCAGACATCATTTCATCGAGTATTTCCAGAACATGCAGAATGGAGTCGTGCTCTTTTCTAAGATCCTGAGTGGCTTTTCCCATCATTATAACCTTCTTTCCTGATTAATTTCCTTAAAAGCATACTTCAGGTTGATCCAGCCTATGCACCCATGAACAGTGCGATATCATCATCAACAGTGCCGATACCGGCGATTCCGAAAGTGTCTACCAGAACTTTGGCAACGTTCGGTGACAGGAACCCGGGCAGAGTCGGTCCCAGATGAATATTTTTAACGCCCAGGTAAAGGAGTGCCAACAGTACTATCACAGCCTTCTGTTCATACCAGGCGATATTGTAAGCAATGGGCAGATCGTTTACATCATCCAGAGCGAATACTTCTTTCAGCTTCAGTGCGATCAGGGCCAGTGAATAGGAGTCATTACACTGTCCGGCATCCAGGACTCTGGGAATTCCGCCGATGTCGCCCAGATCCAGTTTGTTATATTTATATTTAGCACATCCTGCAGTTAATATGACTGTATCCATTGGAAGCTTCCGGGCAAAATCAGTGTAATATTCTCTGCTCTTCATTCTTCCGTCACATCCGGCCATGACAAAGAATTTTTTGATGGCACCGGATTTTACAGCGTCAACCACTTTATCTGCCAGGGCAAAAACCTGTTCGTGGGCAAATCCACCGACAATAGACCCGTTTTCTATTTCTTTCGGTGCATTAAGCTTTTTGGCCATCTCAATGATTTTGGAGAAATCTTTTTTGCCGTTCTGGTCTGCTTCTATATGTTCACAGCCAGGGTATCCGGAAGCACCGGTGGTAAATATCCGGGACTGGATTTCTTCACTTCTGGGCGGAACAATGCAGTTGGTGGTAAACAGGATCGGCCCGTTAAAAGAGGCAAACTCATCCAGCTGTTTCCACCAGGCGTTTCCATAGTTGCCTGCCAGGTGCTCATATTTTTTGAAGGCAGGGTAGTAATGGGCCGGCAGCATTTCACTGTGGGTATATACGTCCACACCGGTTCCCTCGGTCTGCTCCAGAAGCTGCTCCAGGTCTGTCAGGTCATGGCCTGAGATCAGGATGGCCGGATTGTTTCTTACCCCTATGTTTACCTGAGTGATTTCAGGATGGCCGTATTTTGAAGTATTTGCTTCGTCCAAGAGTGCCATGGTCTTCACACCGAATTCACCGGTTTTCATGGTCAGGGCTACCAGATCATCTGCTGTCAGGCTGTCATCCAGGGTTTTGGCCAGTGCTTCATAGGCAAAAGCATATATTTCGCCATTTTCCCTGCCCAGGTTCAGAGCATGGTGGGCATAAGCTGCCATTCCTTTTATACCGTATGTGATCAGTTCTCTCAAGGAACGAACGTCTTCATTCTCCGTTGCTAATACGCCTACAGTGGCAGCTTTCTTTAACATGGATTCTTTGGAGTCCACTACAAAGGTAGCCGCATCATGTAAATGATCAGCCTGGACCTTTTCTTTCAGTTCATTTCTTAAGACTAGCAGTTTTTTGATTTGTTTTTCAAGGGCTGCTTCGTCGAAATTGGCATTGGTGATAGTCATGAATAAAGCGGTAAATACTTCATGGTTTACGTTACTTATTTCCTTAATATTAAAGTTCCCTTTAACAACAATTTCCGAAATTCCCTTGACCGTATAAATCAATAAATCCTGAAGCTTGGCAACTTCTTCAGTTTTGCCGCATACTCCCTTGATTTCACAGCCCTTTCCTTTTGCCGTTTCCTGACATTGATAACAAAACATACTCATTAATACTGCCTCCTTTAAATGAATCTTATTATTTCTTCGACTACTGTAATTTGTCTTACAATTGAATTATATTTTAAAAGTTCGGGCAGTTATGTTGCCTGGGCAACATTTTAAAATATTTTTAAGAAAAATTTGGTTTTTAATAATTTTTTATTTTATAAAAAAGAAACACCTTGCAGTGTTCCTTAAATCTATCAGAAATCGTTTAATGCTCCAGGCTTTGATAAAGTCTAAATGTGCTTTTATGGTAATCGATCAGCCCTTCTTCTTTCATTCGCGACAATTCCCTTGACAGAGCGCTCCGGTCTGCACCCAGATAGTCAGCCAGTTCCATTCTGCCCATGGGCACAGTGAAGTGCAGCTTTTTGCTTTGCTGGGCCTGTCGGGAAAGATAAACCAGGATTTTTTCCCGCAGGGTTTTCTTTGAGATAATCTCAACTTTCTCCATCAACTGCATATTTTTCAGGGCGATCTGAGTGACCATGTTATCAATGAGCCGGTGATGAAACTGGCAGGCCTTGGTACAGGAATGAAGTATTTTATCAAAGGAAAGAAACAAAATTTCACAATCACCGGCTGCCCGAAAAGAAACGGTGCTATTATAGGATCTGCTGCAGACAAAGGTTTCACCAAAAATTTCTTTTTCCGGAATGATGGCCAGGATAGCTGTATTTCCCCATACATCTTCCTTCAGCATCTGTACAGTCCCGCTTAAAACCACACCGATGGAATTGATATTATCACCGGCATGGGTTATATAATTTCCTTTTTTATAGAATCTTCCATAAGGTTTCAGGCAGGTAAGCATGGAATCCATATCTGTTTTATTGATGTTCTGGAAAAGCGGAATTTCATATAGTAAATCGATGTAATGCTTCATTTGATACTCCTCCCGCAGGCATTATATTATAGCCTGCTGGATGTTGCAAGGGCAACATCCAGAGAAACGCTGATCATTGATCAATTGCTTTTGCCCCTCTTGCCTCCCGGGCTTTTGCTATGGCTCTGTGTGCTTTGTCAATAGCCGTATTAAGGTTATTTAAAGTTTCTGTAGGGTTATGAAAGCCATAACCGTTGGTTACCATGACGTAATCCAGATACCACTGGGCCTCCCGGTGAAGTGCCATAGCCTCCTGAAGCTTCGCCTGATCAACGCCGCTGCTTTCACGGGCAGTTTTTAATTCGTTTATGGCTTCTACCACAGCTGTTCCAGCCAGATCCTGACTATCCTTGACCTGGGTCTGGATGGTTTCGACTCGGTTTGTCAGCCACTCGATGCCATTACGATGGCAGTTGGTGCAGCTCTGCTCAATGTTGTTCAAGGGGCTCTGCCATACATGAGAGGAAATCTTGGTATTGCCCGACATGGTATATGGCATGTGGCAATCGGCGCAGGCCAGCCCTGCTGATTGATGGGTGCTGCCCATAAAAGTTTCATATTCTGCGTGGCGGGCTTTTACCAGATTGCTTCCCGCAATCGGATGAGCCCACTCTGTAAATCCTTTTTCATCATAATAGGTCATGATTTCCCGGGCACTTACTCCATTATCCCAGGGAAATGTAACTTTTTTAGTGCCTGGCTCAAAATAGTAGGTCACATGGCATTGGGCACAGACCAGACTGCGCATTTCCTGATGTGTGATCTTGTTGAGATCTCTGCCTTGCCTTTCCAGGGCTTCTTTTAAAGCAGGCCGGCTGATCCGCAGAGCCATGGTTTCAGGGTCATGGCAATCCAGGCAGCCAATCGGTTCGGTGATCTGATCTTTGATTTCGTCAAATGTCATGAGATAATATTGATCTCCATACTTTTCTATGGTCTCCGGAACCTGAGTAGATTTACAGGTGAAACAGGAGGCTCCGGACTTTTGCCTGGCAGGATCGATGGATCTAACATCTTCGATGGTATAAACATGTCCCCGGGGCTCATTAAATTCCGCCGCAAAACCGGTGCCTGCATAAATCACTTCCATATAAGGCTTGGTGGCAAAATGAGAGGGGTTTTCGGAGTTTCCCAAATTGGCTTGATAACTGTCCCAATGTACAGGATATACTATACCCCACTTGGCGGAGTTGGTTTCCCCAGCGGCAATGCTCCCCTGGGGCCCTTCCATTACCACCTCATTGTTACGGACAAATAAAAATATGACCGTGGTAACTGCAAAGACTGCTAAAACAGCTATTATGGGCACCAATTTCTTGATTTTCGATATTTCCAAAATGATCCTCTCCTTGCTATTTGGGATGAACGATATTCTGATGGCAATGGAAGCAGTGAACGCCTCCATTCTCTCTGGTATCACCAATGTCTCCCATTATATCTCCGTGGCAGCGCAGGCAATTATCCTGTATGATCTCTTTGCTGAGATCAGTGGCTCGGATTTCATCGGGGGTGGTATTGGTGACGACCCGAAAGATATCTCTGCTGCCTGTGTAAGCAGCATATAAACTGCCTGTAACCAA
The DNA here is from genome assembly GCA_012511795.1 of Syntrophomonadaceae bacterium. Taxonomy (GTDB): domain Bacteria; phylum Bacillota; class Syntrophomonadia; order Syntrophomonadales; family Syntrophomonadaceae; genus UBA1368. The sequence goes on along the minus strand of JAAZFJ010000356.1, from coordinate 2,717 downwards.
ACCGTGGGGATCATGACAGTCTCCGCAGTTCGCTTCCAGAGCATGGGAAGAATGTGAGTAAGTGCTCACCTGATAATCCATTGCATGACATTTACCGCAAAATTTAGCTTCTGCCAGACCCAAGGCAGGCACCTTGACCAATAGCAGCGAGCAAAACCCTAGTGCTGCCAGGATGGCCGCCCATGTAAAAATTTTCTTTTTTGGGATCACTCAATTTTCCTCCAGCTTCTAATAGTGAGATATCAGGCAAATATTGTCATATATAGTCGTGATTATTAATTCGCTTTCGCATTTGCTTTTCCCTGCACTCTTTTCCTGTCCGCTGTGAATTGTCTGAAATGTTTATTACTTAAGTATATGTACTTATGATTTTAATGCTTAAAAATATGTGATCACTTAATAATACTTCTTGCATTTACATTAAGGGCATCACATTCCGAGGGAATAGTTATTATTCTTTTTTATAAGAAATATATTCTCAGCGGCACAGGCGATGAAGTAAGCTGGCAGGGGAAAAGTGGATTACCGAATGTACCGCCTATCCCTTTGAAAGCATAATATCAATGTCTCTTTGTTATGTGGAGGGACAAGGCATAGTGCCCGATGGTGTTGGCAGAGAGACTTATAACATAATAGGAATATGCTATAAGTCTCATCTGTATAACACCTGATTTTTATTTATTGGCTGCAAAGCTTTCGGAAACCTTATCCCGGGCCTGGGCTCTTTCCACACTGTCACCGGGTTTTCCTGCCAGTTTATCAGCCTTTTTCTTCTGAGCAAGCAGATATACTTCCAGATCGGCCTGCAGTGCTTGATCATCGGTTCGTTCATAGACCATCAGAGCCGGAGCAACACCTGCCGGCCCGGACCGGTATAAAATCTCTACATCAAAGTTTTTCAGCGTTCCGGAAAGGTAACGGTCAGCATTGTAGCGTGCCACATAGCTGTCGGGATTAAACAGGCATAAGATGCAAAACATAATGATACCAGTACCAACTGCCAGGCGGGTAATGGAAAACTGCCATTTTTGCAGGGCGATGATCCCGCCGCAGATGACGGCCATAAAGATCATAAAAACGCAGGGCAGGAGCCGGCGCATGGAAAGTCCGTATGCCCCGATGTAAAGAGCCATTTTGCTAAAGGCGGTAGTAATGAGAACCAGGGTAAGAACAGCCAGCAAAGCGTTGAGGATCTTCAGAGCCAAACTACTGCTGCGCTGCTTTTGACTCATTACATTGGCCGCTGTCAGTACAATCAGGTTAATAAATGCAATACCACACAGCTCAAAAAATCCGCTGCGGGCATATTCAGAATAGACTTGCCACCCCTCAGGTCGTTGGCCCACAAAGGCAGAAAAGAAATAAGGCACCTGACTGCCGATGAATACCATATATAATGTACATAAGAGTCCCAGCAGAATATAAACGGTAGTCATGGGAAGTATCTGAAAAGCTGATACCGTCAGGATCGTATCTTCTTTAGACATGTCAGTGCCCCTTTTGTGTGCACTGCCGGCCACCAGACCGAAGATGTAAGCTGCAATAGGAACAGCCAGAATGAGCTGCCAGAACGTTTCCCAGAATCCCTGGCCAAAAGTAAAACAGGCTGCTATTCCCTCTACAATCCTGGCAAAACCACCGCTGTCTGCCTCCATCAGAAGTGGAAAAACAATGATCATCACGATAAAGGTCAAAAACAACCCCAGGAATATTGAGAAAAGCTCTTTTCCCCGGGTGCGTTTGTTGCTTACCAACAAAGCCAGGCTTTTATATTGACAGCCGAAATTACCGAAAGGAATTGCAAACAAGGCCCTATAGGCATCCAGTAAAAGCAGATTACTGGTTTTTCCCAGTATGAGCAATCCGGTAGCAGATAAGATCCAGTATACCGCACTGCCAAATAACAAGAGTCCCTGCCAGGGAGCCAGACCGTTGTTGCTCCAAAGGGCGTAGCTGAGCCCGATCACCATTACCACTGCCAGCCAGAACCATCCTGCTCGGGGGATATGTATCCCTTTTTTCAGCAGATATACGGTTACTGAGCTGCAATATAAGAGGGTAAAAAGTGATACTCCCCAGCCTTGCCCGGTGAACAATACAAGGCGGGCAAAAATAAAGCCCAGTATAAAAGCAAACAGAGCAAAATAGCTGTCCTTAATATCGGCAGTAAAAGGAATCTTTACCTTTTGCTGCAATGATATTTCTTCTGCCGGGAAGTCCCCGGAACTGTTTAAAACTTCTGATTCCGAAGTCAAAGCTACATCGCGGTTGTCGCTAGAAAGATCGTTCATTTTCCTCCTCCTCCTTTAAGCGTCTTCTGGTTTGTATTCCAGTATATCTCCGGGTTGACAATCCAAGGCTTTGCAGATCGCCTCCATAGTTGAGAAACGAATTGCTTTAGCCTTGCCGGTTTTTAGAATAGAGAGATTCGCTTGGCTGATGCCGACTTTTTCCGCCAGTTCGCCCGAGGATATTTTTCTTTTGGCCATCACTACATCAAGATTTACTACGATTGGCATACTTACGCTCTCCTTTCCTTAAACCGTGTAGTCTGATTCATTTTTTAGTTCCACCGCCTGGGCGAATACGTTTTTCAGGACCCGTACGATCAAACCCATAAAAGCGGCGGCCACTGCCACAAAGAGCCAGGAATTATAGTAAAATACTGAAACAAGAGCGATCACTGCTCCCAAAAAACAACTCCAGGAGATCCGCCG
>JAAZFJ010000045.1 GCA_012511795.1 Syntrophomonadaceae bacterium | reverse complement strand
GTGACAACATCACCATGTCAATTGAACTGATCACCCCCATCGCGATGGAAGAAGGACTGAGATTTGCTATTCGCGAAGGCGGCAGAACAGTAGGATCCGGAGTTGTTATCGCTACCCATGGCTAGAATAAAATAAGTAGCGAAGAGCTTATGTTCTTCGCTACTTGACCGAACGCTTGGCACCGTGTAATGACGTAACATTCTAAGGAGGTTAAAGGAAGAGTGAGTGGCCAACAAAAAGTAAGAATCAGATTAAAGGCATTCGACCATAAGCTGTTAGACCAGTCTTCTCAGAAGATAGTCGAAACTGCCCGCAAGAATGGCGCTGATGTTTCAGGACCCATTCCGTTACCCACACAGAAAAGTATTTATACTATTTTGAGATCGCCCCATGTAAATAAAGATTCACGGGAACAGTTTGAAATGAGGACCCACAAAAGACTCATCGATATCTTAGATCCCAATCCTAAAACTATAGATGCTCTTATGCACCTGGACCTGCCTTCCGGCGTAGATATAGAGATCAAGCTATAGCCAGGGACCGGTGCTGACAGGCTAGTGGGGAAATAAGCCTGAAGGCAAGAAAATACCGGGTTTAATAAGAAGTGAAGTTGGAGCACCCACTTCCAACCAATCGCAAGAAAATCTCAGGTGAGGGAGGTATTATTAGTGGCAAATTTAAATAAGGCCATTCTGGGCACCAAAATTGGTATGACTCAGATATTTAATGAACAGGGCGTAGCTATTCCTGTAACAGTGGTAGAAGCTGGACCATGTGTAGTTCTGCAGAAAAAAGATGTAGAGAATGATGGTTATGATGCTATTCAGGTTGGTTACTTAAGCTGTAAAGAAAATAAGGTTAATCGTCCTTTGAAGGGACACTTTAAAAAAGCTAATGTAAAACCGCTTCGCTTCATTAAAGAGTTTCGTTTTGAAAAAAGCGGCCAGTATGAAGTGGGACAGGAAATCAAAGCTGAAATATTTCAAGCTGGTGATGTAGTTGATGTAGTAGGAACATCCAAGGGTAAGGGATTTGCCGGCGCAGTAAAAAGACATAACTTTGCCCGTGGCTCCATGGGACATGGATCAAAGTATCATCGCAGACCTGGTTCATTGGGAGCCAAAGGGCCAGCCAGAGTATTCAAGGGCAGAAAATTGCCGGGCAGAATGGGCGGCGAAAGAGTAACCATACAAAGTCTGACTGTAGCTAAAGTTTACCCGGAAAGAAACCTTATTCTCATTAAAGGTGCTATCCCAGGGCCCAAAAGAGGTCTTGTTATCATAAAGAATTCTGTCAAGGCATAACCTTGGCGAAGGAGGTAAAAAAATGCCTAAAGTTGCGCTATATGATATGAGCGGAAACCAAATCGGTGAAATAGACTTGAATGAAGAAGTCTTTGGAATAGAGCCGAATAAAGCCGTTTTGTATGATTTTGTCAAAATGCAGCTGGCCAACAAAAGGGTAGGAACATCATCAACTAAGACCAGAGCTGAAGTACGTGGTGGTGGCAGAAAACCCTGGAGACAAAAAGGAACTGGCCGGGCCCGTGTAGGAAGTACTCGTAATCCGGTATGGAGAACGGGTGGAGTAGCTTTTGGACCTAAGCCCAGGGATTACTCATATAAACTGCCCCGTAAAGTAAGAAGGCTGGCTATGAAATCGGTTCTTTCAAGCAAAGTGCTGGAAAATAATCTCATCGTAGTTGATGAATTAAAGTTTGAAGAACCAAAGACCAAGCTTATGATACAGGTCCTGGAGAAGCTTAATGCGGGCAAAAAGACTCTCCTGGTAACTGCTGACGGAGATATCAATGTTGCTAAATCAGCCAGCAACATTCCCGGAGTAAAACCTCTTAGAGCAGAATTTATCAATGTCTATGATTTAATGAATCATGATACTCTGCTAATTACCAGAGATGCGGTATCCAGGGTAGAGGAGGTATTTGCCTAAGATGAAAGACTACAGAGATATAATTATAAAACCGGTAGTTACTGAAAAATCCATGGACATGTTAGCTGATAACAAATATACCTTTGTTGTTGACAGAAGGGCTAATAAGACTGAAATCAAAAATGCGATTCAGAATATTTTTGATGTGAAGGTAGAAAAAATATATACCATAAATGTTAAAGGCAAACCGAAACGCCTTGGCCGGTTTGAAGGAAGAACCTCAGATCGCAAAAAAGCGATCGTCACCCTGAAGCCCGGGCAAAAAATAAGATTATTTGACAGTATGTAACCAGGGTTTCGGCAGCTTTTAAGGAGGGAAAAAGTAGTGGCTTTAAAAAAATTCAGGCCTATGACACCAAGCAGAAGGCACATGGCTATCATGTCCTTTGAAGAAATAACCAAAACAGAACCGGAAAAAAGCCTTACCCAGCCGCTGAAGAAAAGCGCTGGCCGCAATGCGCAAGGCCGTATGACCGTCAGACATCGGGGCGGCGGACATAAGCGGTTATATAGAATCATTGATTTCAAAAGAATCAAAGATGATGTACCTGCCAAAGTGGCAGCTATAGAATATGACCCCAACCGTTCTGCTTATATTGCACTCTTACATTATGCAGACGGACATAAAGCATATATTATAGCGCCCCAGAATCTAAAAGTGGGGGACACCATAGTATCAGGACCTAAAGCTGACATTAAAGTCGGCAACACACTGGCACTGGAGGATATCCCGGTAGGTTCACTGATTCATAATATTGAATTACGTCCAGGAAAAGGCGGTCAAATGGTTCGTTCAGCCGGTGCTGTAGCACAGCTGATGGCTAAAGAAGGAGCCTATGCTCATGTAAGACTGCCATCCGGAGAAGTCAGACTGGTACATGTTAAATGCCGTGCAACAATTGGTCAGGTAGGTAACCTGGAGTATGAAAACCAGGCTATAGGTAAAGCAGGAAAATCCCGTTGGTTAGGATTCAGACCAGCTGTTCGCGGATCCGTTATGAATCCCAATGACCATCCCCACGGCGGTGGCGAGGGCCGCGCACCGGTGGGACGTAAATACCCGGTTTCTCCCTGGGGCAAGATTGCGATCGGCGGCAAAACCCGCAAGAAAAAGCCATCTGACAATATGATAGTTAGGAAACGGAAGTAAAGGGGGTTTCTAAATGGGTAGATCAATGAAAAAAGGTCCTTATTGTGAAGAAAAATTACTTGCCAAGGTTGAGGATATGAATCAAACAGGCGCAAAAAAAGTTATTAAAACCTGGTCCAGGCGTTCTACTATTTTCCCGCAGATGATAGGACATACACTGGCGGTTCACGATGGACGCAAGCATATTCCGGTTTATATCACCGAGGATATGGTAGGTATGAAACTGGGAGAATTTGCTCCTACCAGAACCTATCGCGGTCATGCAGGAAAATCTGAAAAAGCAAGTAGAGCCAGATAAAGAAAGGAGGATGCAGGAATAATGGAATCAAGAGCAGTAGCTCGTTACCTAAGGGTATCTCCTTTAAAAGCTCGCCAGGTAGCCGACCTGGTCAGAGGAAAAAGTGCTGCAGAAGCGGTCGGAATCTTAAGATATACCAATAAGAAATCCGCTCCCCTGATAGGAAAAGTTTTAAAGTCAGCTATAGCCAACGCTGAACATAATTATGATATGGATTCTGACGATTTATATATTTCCGGTATTTATGTTGATGAAGGGCCTACCATGAAAAGAATGAGGCCCAGGGCTTATGGCAGAGCCGATGTAAAACGGGTCAGAACAAGTCATATTACAGTTGTGCTCAGGGAAAGGGAGGTAAAATAGTGGGTCAAAAGGTTCATCCTAAAGGATTTAGAATCGGAGTTATCAGAGATTGGGATTCCAACTGGTATGCCGATAGAGATTATACCGAACTCCTCCATGAGGATTATAAAATAAGGAACTATATAAAAGAGCACTTCTATACAGCTGGTATATCTAAAGTAGAAATACAAAGAACCGGTAATCGGGTCAGAGTAACGATCCATACAGCCAAACCGGGTATTATTATCGGACGTGGCGGCCAGGAAGTAGAAATGCTTAAAAATCAATTAAACAAAATGACCGGAAAAAATGTTAATATTACCATTCAGGAGATCAAAAAACCTGAATTGGATGCCCAGATTGTAGCAGAAAATGTTGCTCAACAGCTGGAAAAACGTATTTCCTTCAGAAGAGCCATGAAACAAACAGTTGGTCGTACCATGAGAGTTGGCGGAATGGGTATTAGAATTGCTATCTCAGGCAGACTGGGCGGAGCAGAGATTGCCCGTACAGAGTGGTATGCAGAAGGAAAAGTTCCTCTTCATACCCTAAGAGCTGACGTTGATTATGGATTTGCTGAAGCGAATACCACCTATGGGAAAATAGGCATAAAGGTTTGGATCAATCGCGGTGAAATACTGCCCGAGGCCAAACATCGGCCAAAACAGAAACAAGTGGAGGAGGCAGAAAAATAATGCTTACCCCAAAGAGAATAAAGCATAGAAAACAACATCGCCCCAGCCTTGCTGGCAAAGCAAACAAAGGCAACACATTATCTTACGGTGATTATGGCTTACAGGCCGTGGATGTTGCCTGGATCACAAACCGGCAGATTGAAGCAGCCAGAATAGCCATTAACCGTTATATAAAAAGAGGCGGAAAATTGTGGATCAAGATATTCCCCGACCGGCCTCTTACCGTCAAACCGGCTGAAACCCGTATGGGTAAAGGTAAAGGTTCCCCGGAACATTGGGTAGCTGTAGTAAAACCGGGCCGGGTCATGTTTGAATTATCAGGAGTTACCGAAGAAACTGCACGGGAGGCTATGAGGCTTGCAGCTCACAAGCTCCCCATCAAATGCAAGTTTGTAAAAAGAGAAGAAATGGGTGGTGAGGTTAGTGAAAGCTAATAAAATACGGGAACTAACCGACGAAGAATTAAATAAAAAGGTTTCTGATTACAAAGAAGAATTATTTAATCTTCGCTTTCAAATGGCTACAGGTCAACTGGATAATCCAATGAGAATAAGAGATGTTCGCAGAAATATCGCCAGATGCAAGACTATTCTCAGGCAAAGAGAACTAGCCAGCAAGTAATTATAAAAAGGAGGTCTAAGGGTGGCTGAGAACCAAGCAAATCGAAAAGTGATGATAGGCACAGTTACCAGTGACAAAATGGATAAAACCATCACTGTCAGTGTTGAAACTGTCAAGCAGCATCCTCTTTATAAAAAGACCATAAAAACAAGTAAAAAGTATAAAACTCATGATGAAAATAACCAGGCCAAAGAAGGCGATATGGTAAAAATCATGGAAACCCGTCCCTTGAGCAAAGACAAAAGATTCAAACTAGTAGAAATAGTCCGTAAGGCCAAGACTTTAGAGTAAGCCTAATATTGAAGGGAGGTTTACAGTGTGATTCAGCAGGAAACAATGCTTCAGGTTGGCGACAATACCGGAGCCAAAAAAGTGCTTTGCATCAAAGTACTTGGTGGTTCAGGCAGAAGATATGCTACAGTAGGTGATGTAATAATTGCATCCGTTAAAGAAGCATCACCCGGCGGCGTCGTCAAAAAAGGCGATGTGGTCAAAGCCGTAGTAGTTAGAACCAAAAAAGAAATTAGACGACCGGATGGTTCATATATAGTATTCTCGGAGAACGCAGCTGTTATTATTGATGATAACAATAATCCTAAAGGAACGCGTATATTTGGACCTGTTGCCAGAGAACTGAGAGACAGGAATTTTATGAAAATAATATCCCTGGCCCCTGAAGTCCTTTAGTTGATGGAGGTGTAAATAATGCAGATCAAAAAAGGTGATACCGTAATGGTAACTACGGGTAAGGACGCCGGGAAAAAAGGGAAGGTCTTAAGAGTTATTCCTGATGCCAATAAGGTGGTCATAGAAGGAATCAACCAGGCCAAAAAGCATCAGAAACCGAACCGGGCCATTCCCCAGGGAGGCATCCAGAAAATAGAATCACCTATGAATAGTTCAAATGTTATGTTGTTGTGTTCCAAATGCAACAAGCCAACCCGTGTAGGACATAAAATACTGGATAACTCGGAAAAAGTGAGAGTTTGCAAAAAATGCGGAGAAGTTTTGGACTAAACTCCAGGAAGGGAGGCTAGCTATTTAATGGCTAGGTTGTATGAAGTATATAAAAAAGAAATAGTGCCCAAATTAATGGACAAATTTCAATACAAAAACGTCAATCAAGTCCCGGTTATTGAAAGAGTTGTTCTTAATATTGGGGTTGGTGAAGCAATTCAAAATCCTAAATCTCTGGATGGAGCAGTAAACGATCTGATAGCTATTTCCGGACAAAAACCGGTTATTACCAAAGCCAGAAAATCCATTGCCGGATTCAAACTGCGGGAAGGCATGCCCATAGGCTGCAAAGTTACCCTGCGGGGGGAGCGCATGTATGATTTCCTGGATCGTTTAATGAATTTAGCTCTGCCAAGGGTAAGAGACTTCAGAGGAGTATCCCCTCAGGCCTTTGATGGGCGCGGCAATTTTTCGCTGGGAATCAAAGAACAGACCATATTCCCTGAAATCGAATATGACAAGATGGATAAGATCCGTGGTTTGGAAGTTGTCATTGTGACCACTGCCAAAACCGATGAAGAAGCGCGGGAGTTATTAAGAAGCATGGGAATGCCATTCAGATAGGGGGTAGTTTAAATGGCCAAGAAAGCGTTGATCGTTAGGCAGCAACGTGGTGCCAAATTTGAAGTTCGCGGATATAACAGATGCAAGATCTGCGGCAGACCGAGAGCTTATATGCGCAAGTTTGGCATGTGCAGAGTATGTTTCAGAGAGTTGGCCCACAAGGGAGAGATCCCCGGAGTTACTAAAGCCAGCTGGTAGTTTGTATATGAAGGAGGTATAGAGAATGGTCATGACTGATCCCATCGCCGACTTTCTGACCAGAATCAGGAACGGAAACATGGTCATGCATGAAACCGTTGAAGTCCCCAGTTCTAAAATTAAAATATCCTTAGCAACGATTTTAAAGGACGAAGGGTACATCAAGGATTTTGAATATATAGAAGATGGCAAACAGGGTATTATCAGGATCTACCTGAAGTATGGACCCGATCGCAAAAGAGTTATAACCGGAATTAAGAGAATCAGCAAACCCGGATTAAGAGTTAATGTACAAAAAGACCAGATACCTAAGGTACTGGGTGGACTAGGAACAGCCGTATTATCAACTTCCAAAGGTGTAATGACCGATAAAAGAGCCCGCAAAGAAGGCGTTGGCGGGGAAGTTATATGTTATATCTGGTAGCTGAAGGAGGGAAATTAAGTGTCAAGAATTGGTAAGAAACCTATCAGTCTACCCAAAGATGTGAAGTTCTCAGTGGAAGGCAATGTAATTACTGTTAAAGGATCAAAAGGCAGCCTTAGCCAGCAGCTTCCCGCAGACATAAGTGTACAGCAGGAAGATGACCAACTGATTGTTGCCAGACCGTCCGATGATAAACAAACCCGGGCTTTCCATGGCCTCAGCCGCGCATTGATTGCCAATATGGTTGAAGGCGTAACGAACGGATTTGAAAAGAAGCTGGAACTGGTAGGAGTGGGCTACAGAGCTCAAATGCAGGGAAAGAAATTAGTTATAAATATTGGATTCTCCCATCCGGTCGAAGTTGAACCACCGGAAGGAATCGAATTTGAAGTGCCCGCCGCTACAAAAATTACGGTCAAAGGCATTGACAAACAACTGGTGGGAAATACTGCTGCTCATATAAGAGCCATCAGAAAGCCTGAACCTTATAAAGGCAAGGGAATTAAATATGAAAACGAAGTCATCAGACGTAAAGCTGGAAAATCAGGGGCTAAATAAGCAGGAAAGGAGTGACCGGCGTTGATTAAAAAAACCAGTAAAAATGTGTTGAGAAAAAGCGTTCATGATAGAATTCGCAAAAAAATATCCGGCACCACTGAAGTGCCCAGGCTTTGTATTTATAAAAGTCTGAATCATATTTATGCACAAATAATTGACGATGAGAATGGAGTCACCCTGACTGCAGCATCCACATTAGAAAAGGAAGCCCAGGAGCTCAGTTCTAAAACAAACATAGAAGCGGCAAAAAAAGTCGGTGCTATGATCGCCAGTAAAGCAAAAGAAAAAGGCATTACCAGTGTAGTATTTGATCGTAATGGATACAAATACCACGGACGGGTAGCCGCCTTAGCAGAAGCAGCCCGTGAAAACGGACTGGAATTTTAATTGATAAATTTCTCAAGCTAGGAGGGAAACGATGCAAGACAAAGAACAGGCCGCCCCGGAATTAATAGAAAAAGTTATAACCATCAAACGGGTTGCCAAGGTTGTAAAAGGTGGACGGAGATTCAGATTCAGTGCCCTGGTTGTAGTCGGTGACGGGGCAGGCGGTGTCGGGACCGGAAAAGGCAAGGCAACCGAAGTTCCCGAAGCCATCAGAAAAGCAGTTGAGAATGCCAAGAAAAATATGATACAAATTCCATTGATTGAACAAAGAACTATTCCTCATCAGATCCTTGGCAGATTTGGTGCCGGACAGGTATTATTAAAACCTGCATCAGCAGGAACCGGAGTTATTGCAGGAGGCCCTGTCAGAGCAGTTCTGGAAGCTGCCGGGATTCGTGATATACTGACCAAGTCTTTGGGATCAGCCAATGCCAATAACATGGTCCATGCCACTATGGAAGGTCTTAAATCTCTCAAGCGCGTTGAAGATGTGGCCAGACAAAGAGGAAAAACCATTGATGAGATATTTAACTAGGGAGGGATAAGACTTGGCTAAACAGCTTAAGATAACCTGGACTAAGAGCTTTATAGGCTATCCTGAAACCCAGCGTAAAACAATTAAAAGCCTGGGATTGCATAAACTGCACCAGAGCGTTGTAAAAGATGATTCGGAACAACTCAGAGGTCAGATTAATAAAGTCAGCCATCTGGTTACCGTTGAAGAACTAGAAGACTAATAAGGAGGTTTTACCAGTGAAACTAAATGAACTGAAATCTCCGCCCGGTGCCAATAAGCGCATTAAAAGAGTAGGTCGGGGAACAGGTTCCGGTCATGGAAAAACATCGACCCGGGGCCACAAAGGTCAAAAATCCCGTTCTGGAAGTGGAATAAGACCTGGTTTTGAAGGCGGACAAATGCCTTTGCAGAGACGTATTCCCAAACGCGGTTTTAACAATATATTTAAAAAAGAATATGCAATTGTCAACATAAGGGATCTGAATGTATTTGATGATGGTACCGAAGTTACTCCATTGCTGCTCTGGGAAGAAGGCATCATCAATTCCATCAAAGATGGTGTCAAGATACTGGGCGATGGAGAATTAGAGAAAAAACTTTTTATTCAGACTCACAAAATCAGTAAGCAGGCGGAAGAAAAAGTATTAGCCTTAGGTGGCAAAGTCGAGGTGATTTAATGTTTAACTCCTTTTCACAGGCGTTAAAAGTAGGCGACCTCAGAACAAAATTATTGTATACCCTGTTCATGTTATTGGTGTTCAGGATCGGTGCTCATATTCCGGTTCCGCAAATCGACGCTCAGGCAGTTGCTGATTTGTTGACCGGACAATTATTTGGTTTCTTTGACATTATTTCCGGTGGAGCATTTAAACGCTTCAGTATTTTTGCTATGAGCATAACCCCATATATCAATGCATCAATTATCATGAATCTGTTACAGGTAATTGTGCCCAGGCTGGAGGAATTGTCCAAAGAAGGGGAAGAAGGGAAGAAACAAATTGCCCAGTACATCCGTTACTTTGCGATTGTTCTTGCTTTTATACAGGCCATAGGAATGACCTTTGCATTGGGAAGAGTCGGGGCTATTGACAATCCGGGAGTAGGATCCTATTTGATTATTGCCGTTTCCTTAACTGCAGGTACAGCATTCCTGATGTGGATTGGAGAAATGATCACTGAAAAAGGGATCGGTAATGGAATATCCCTGATCATCTTTGCCGGTATTGTTTCCAGGCTGCCATCCCAAATTGCTGGAGTTGGCCAGGAACTGGCAGGAGGAATAATTGGATATTTTAATATCCTGCTCTTTATAGTAATGGCTTTAGCCATAATAGCAGCTATCATTGCAGTGAATGAAGGTCAGCGGAGACTGCCCATTCAATATGCCAAGCGGGTAGTGGGACGTAAAATGTATGGTGGACAAAGCACTTTTTTACCTCTTAAGGTAAACGCGGCAGGTGTTATTCCTATTATATTTGCGATGTCTTTAATGATGTTTCCGCATACCATTGCTTCCTGGGCACCTCAGGATTCGACCGTCAACGTGTTTTTAAACACTTACTTCAACACTGGCAGCATAGCTTACAATTTAGTTTATGCATTACTGATAGTATTTTTTACCTATTTTTATGTAGCGATTATATTTAACCCGGCTGATGTAGCCGATAATATTAAAAAATACGGCGGATTTGTACCTGGAATCAGACCGGGCAGACCCACTGCAGAATACATCGACAGAGTTCTGTCGAGACTAACTCTGGCCGGGGGAACATTCCTGGGATTGATTGCTATTTTGCCAAACTTTGTAATCGGACTTACAGGAATAACCAGCTTGTGGTTTGGTGGAACTGCTCTTCTGATTGTTGTAGGTGTAGCACTAGATACTATGAAACAGATCGAGTCACACTTGTTATTACGCAGTTATGAAGGCTTTGTTAAGTAGGAGATGATCAAATGAATATCGTATTGATGGGACCTCCCGGTGCGGGAAAAGGAACGCAGGCGGATCTAATTAAAGCCAATTATCCTATACCGCATATTTCTACCGGTGATATGTTCAGAGAAGCCGTAAAGAATGAAACTGAATTGGGGTTAAAAGCCAAGAGTTTTATGGATGAAGGCAAATTGGTCCCTGACGAAGTAACCATTGGAATTGTTAAAGAAAGACTGGCTCAACCGGACTGTGCGGAAGGGTTCATGCTGGACGGATTCCCCCGTACTACGTTGCAGGCGGAAGCACTGGATCAGGTCTTAAGTGATCTGAACAAAAAAATTGAGTCAGTGATCAATATTTTTGTGCCTAGGGAAGTTCTTCTGCAAAGGATACTGGGCAGAGTTACCTGTAATTACTGTAAAACTGTCTATAACTTAAGGTTTTTAAAGGACCAGCAAACCTGTGCCAAATGTGGTGGAGAACTGGGATTCCGCAGTGATGATCGCGGTGAAATCGCCAAGACCCGTTTGGAAGTTTATTTGGAACAGACCCTGCCATTGCTGCAGTACTATCAGGAAAGACATGTTTTAAACAGTATTGACGGCAATCGCGAAGCGGATGAAGTTTTTGCAGATATAAAGGAACTGCTGGAGAAAATAAAATGATAATTATCAAGTCCCCGGAACAAATTGCCAAAATGCGGGTTGCCGGACAGGTGGTAGCCCAGGTATTGAAGATATTAGAAAACAAGGTGGCTCCTGGAATCACTACAGCGTATCTGAACCAGATCGCTGAAGATGAATGCAGGAGAAGAGGAGCCATTCCGGTGTTCAAAAACTACCCTAATTTCAGGGGAGGAAGGCCGTTTCCCGGAGCAATATGTGCTTCAGTCAACAATGAGGTGGTTCATGGTATACCTGGAAGCCGCATACTCCAGGAAGGAGATATCATCAGTATCGACTTCGGTGTGTTGATCAATGGGTATGCCGGTGATTCAGCTATAACCGTTGCAGTTGGGGAAGTAGACCAAAAGGTAAAGAAGCTTATTCAAGTTACTGAAGAATCATTGATGCGGGGAATCAAGCAGGCCAAGGCCGGTCAACGGCTGGGTATGGTATCAAACGCGATTCAAACCTACGCAGAAAAAAATGGTTTTTCGGTGGTAAGAGAGTTCGTCGGGCATGGTATAGGGGCCCAGATGCATGAAGAACCGCCGGTCCCCAATTATGGCCGACCGGATCGGGGACCTGTTTTAAAAGCAGGGATGGCCCTGGCCATCGAACCTATGGTCAATATGGGCAGTAAGGATGTTTATACCGGTTTAGATGAGTGGACAGTAGTAACCAGAGACGGCAGTTACTCAGCTCATTTTGAACACACTGTGGTGATCGGCGAAAAAGAACCTGAAATTCTCACCTTGAGATAATTGGGGGTGGAATATAGTTTGCATGAAATGTTAGGGAGAATTGTATATTCCAAGTCTGGTCGCGATAAAGGTAAAATGTTTGTGATCATTGGTATTGTAGATGAAAACTTCGTATTGCTGGCAGACGGCGACCTGAGGAAAATAGAAAATCCCAAATTAAAGAGTATCAAACATTTACAAATGACCAACATGATTGCGGAAGATATTTTAACCATGATTAATAAAGGTGTTTTACCCGATAATCACATCATAAAAAAAATACTGAGGAATACTCAGGAAACCAGGGAAAGAGCGGGAAGGAGGTCTGATAATGGCGAAAGATGATGTTATTGAAGTGGAGGGAATTGTTCTCGAACCACTGCCTAATGCCATGTTCACAGTTGAATTGGACAATGGCCACAAAGTCCTTGCCCATATATCTGGAAAAATGCGCATGAATTTTATCAGAATACTGCCTGGTGACAAAGTTACGGTGGAATTATCACCATATGATCTGAATCGTGGTAGAATTATTTATCGTTTCAAATAAAGACCCTCATCTTACAAGGAGGTAGTAACATGAAAGTGAATCCGTCAGTTAAGCCAATGTGTGAGAAATGTAAAATAATAAAACGCAAAGGCAAAGTAATGGTTATTTGCGAAAATCCTAAGCATAAACAAAAACAAGGATAATGGGAGGTGAACGAATTTGGCAAGAATAGCGGGTGTAGACCTGCCCAGAGATAAAAGAGTGGAAATTTCTCTTACCTATATATTTGGTATTGGAAGACCTTCTTCCCGTAAAATATTGGCAGAAGCAGGTATAAATCCTGATACCAGAGTAAAAGATTTAACCGAGGAAGAGGTCTCCAAATTAAGGGAAATAATTGAAAAGAATCATCAGGTTGAAGGAGACCTTCGCCGTCAGACCAGTATGGATATAAAAAGGCTTATGGACCTTGGTTGTTACCGGGGTATCAGACACCGTCGCGGTCTCCCGGTGCGCGGGCAAAAGACCAAGACTAATGCACGTACTCGTAAAGGACCCAAACGGGTTTCCGGTACTAAGAAAAAATAGTCTAGAAGGGAGATAATTTTGTGGCACGCAGAACAACCACAAGGGTAAAAAGACGCGAAAAGAAAAATATCGAAAACGGTATAGCTCATATCAAGTCAACCTTTAATAATACAGTTATTTCTATAACTGATAAACATGGCAATGCAATTTCCTGGGCCAGTGCAGGTACTTCAGGATTTAAAGGTTCCAGAAAGAGCACTCCGTTTGCAGCCCAGCAGGCAGCTGACACAGCAGCCCGGGCAGCCATGGAGCATGGTTTGAAAGAGGTTGAGTGTTATGTTAAGGGACCGGGTGCTGGCCGTGAGGCAGCTATCAGATCACTGCAGGCAGCAGGACTGGAAGTCAGTGCCATCAAAGATGTTACACCTATTCCTCATAATGGCTGCAGACCGCCAAAAAGAAGAAGAGTTTAGGAGGTAGTGGTAGATGGGAAGATATACTGAAGCAGTTTGCCGCCAGTGCCGCCGTGAAGGACAAAAGTTGTTCCTCAAAGGAGACAGATGTTACTCTGACAAATGTTCCGTGGAGAGGAAGCCATATGTACCAGGTGCACACGGACAAGGCCGCAGAGGGAAACCAACTGAATATGGACTGCAATTAAGAGAAAAACAACAGACCAAGAGAATTTATGGACTGCTGGAAACACAGTTTCGTAATTACTTTAAAAAAGCCGAAAGAATGCCGGGAATTACCGGTGAAAATCTTTTGATACTTCTGGAAAGACGCCTTGATAACATTGTATTTAGAATGGGATTCGCGTCTTCGCGCAAAGAAGCACGACAGTTAGTGAACCATGGCCATTTTACTTTAAATGGCAAAAAAGCTGATATACCTTCGATGCTTTTAAAAGTAGGGGATGTTGTGCAGGTCAAGGAAGGCAGCCGCAGCTCTCATAAATTTGAAGCCATACAGGATGCAGCTACCTATAAAACACCACCTGAATGGCTCAGTGTGGATGTGGAAAATATGGTTGGCACTGTACTAGCTTATCCATTAAGAGAACAGATTGATATTACAATTAATGAACAGCTGATAGTTGAGCTTTACTCTAGATAGATAAACCTCTAGAAAAAAAGGGGGAATTAAATTAATGCTAGAGATGGAAAAACCACGGATTGAATGCGTGGAAAAAGATGCAGATAGAAACTACGGGAAATTTGTGATAGAACCATTGGAAAGAGGATATGGGACTACTTTGGGCAATTCATTGCGCAGGGTGCTTCTGTCTTCACTGCCGGGCGCTGCTGTGACCTCAGTGAGAATTGATGGAGTGCTCCACGAGTTTTCTACCATTCCTAATGTAGTGGAAGACACTACGGAAATAATTTTAAATCTTAAGCAGATCATCATCAAATATGATGGTAATGAGAGGAAAATCGTCCGTATCGAGCAGACTGGCCCCAAAGAAGTGAAGTCTGGAGATATTGCCCGGGATGCGGAGATCGAAATTTTAAATCCTGAGCTGCATATTGCTACTCTGGACAATGATGCCAAACTGGAAATGGAACTTACTGTGGAAAGGGGCAGAGGTTATGTCAGTGCAGACCAGCAGCCCCACAAAGACGACGATATTGTCGGGTTGATTCCTATTGATTCCATTTATACACCGGTTACACGGGTCAACTACACCATTGATAATGCCCGGGTAGGAAAAAGGACGGACTATGATAGTCTGACTCTGGAAGTTTGGACCAATGGCAGCATAAGTCCCGAAGAATCAGTAAGTTTTTCAGCCCAGATACTTATTGAATACCTCAAACTCTTTACCGAAATAGATGATACTTATGCCGAAGTAGAGATATTGGTAGAAAAAGAAGAGGACAAAAAAGATAAAGTACTAGATATGTCTATTGAAGAACTGGAACTTTCTGTCCGGGCTTCCAATGGACTAAAACGGGCCAATATTAATTCCGTAGGCGATTTGATCGAGAAGACCCGGGAAGAAATGAGTAAAATCAGAAACCTGGGCCAAAAATCCCTGGAAGAAATCGAAAGAAAACTAAAAGAATTGGATTTGGGCTTTAAAAAACCAGAAGATTAGAAAGGAGGATTCTCCATGGGTTACCGCAGATTAGGGCTCAGGAGCGATCATAGAAGAGCAGTGCTCAGAAACTCTGTTACTTCTTTGTTAGATAGTGAGAAGATCACTACCACCGAAACCAGAGCCAAAGAAATAAAAAGAATCTCAGAAAAAATGATTACCCTGGCCAAAAGAGGCGACCTGCACGCCAGACGGCAGGTAGACTCATATGTTATGACTGATGCTGTTGTACACAAGCTTTTTACCACTTTAGCTGAACGGTATCGGGAACGTTCAGGAGGCTATACTAGAATCATCAAGACCGGTTATCGTAAAGGTGACGGTGCTCCTATGGTTATACTGGAGTTAGTCGACTAAATCAGCCGTAAACAAAAGAAGAATACAAGGGTACGGTTGTAAAATGGTAACGATGGAGGAGTTTATTAAAACATCCTCCTCACTTTTTTGTTTATATTGCTTTTTGACAACAGCAGGAGAATTATGAGCAGAATAAAAATGATAATTGAATATGATGGCAGCAATTATCACGGTTTTCAGATTCAAGCCAATGCTCGCACTATTCAGGCCGAAATTGAAAATAGCTTATGTAAACTGACCGGTGTGGCCACGCCGGTCATTACAGCCGGAAGAACTGACACAGGTGTTCATGCAGTGGGGCAGGTCATAGCCTTTGACAGTGATGCTACGATCCCCCCTGAGAAATGGCGGTTTGCCCTGAACAGCTTTTTGCCGCCTGATATTAGAGTGATCCACAGCCAGGCTGTCGACCCCGGCTTTCATCCGCGCTTTGATGCACTGAGCAAGCATTATTCCTACTTGATCTACCGGCAGGAGCAAGGGGAAACCTTTATGCGCAAATACGCCTGGTGCAATGGTGAAAAACTTAATATACCAGAGATGGAGAAAGCCTGTTACTTTTTTACGGGAACCCATAATTTCAAATCTTTTTGCGCTGCAGGTTCATCAGTGAAAAACTATGAACGCCAGGTAAAAACCTGTGTTTTATATGACAAAGGGCCCTATTTGAATATGGAAGTATGTGCCAGCGGATTTCTATATAATATGGTTAGAATAATAATGGGAACACTGATCGAAGTAGGAAGAGGCAATTATCCTGCTGAGCATGTAAAAGCCATCATCGATGCTCAGGACCGCAGCCAGGCAGGTTTTACAGCACCTGCTCAAGGCCTTTACCTGCTACGGGTGGATTATGCATAAAATAACTGCCGGAAATCAAACGAAATCAAGGGATTTCCTTGACAAGCTGAATATTTTCTAGTTAAATTAAAAAGGTACTCTCCAGCTTTATGCCTGTCTCCTGCCCCGTTGGCAGATATAAGGATGGTGGGAACGGAACAATCTCATAGAAGGTGAGATACAGGAGGGAAAAACTTGAAAACATATATAGCAAAACCGCTGGAAGTCGAGCGGCAATGGTTCGTAATAGATGCTACAGACCAGGTTCTGGGCAGATTGGCTTCAGAAGTTGCGGCTATTTTAAGAGGCAAACACAAACCAACTTATACTCCTAATGTTGACACAGGAGATTTTGTAATAATTATTAATGCTGAAAAGGTTAGACTTACAGGAAACAAACTTAGCCAGAAGAAAATGCGTCACCATTCCGGCTATCCAGGCGGCCTAAAAGAAATGGACTATCGTACCGTTTTACAAAGGAAACCTGAAAAGGCTATTGAGGCAGCAGTAAAAGGAATGCTTCCCCATAATCGTTTAGGTGCGCAAATGTATCGCAAACTAAAAGTCTACCGTGGTAATGAACACCCCCATCAAGCACAACAGCCAGAATTGCGCGAGCTTAGAGGGTAAGGAGGAAAGATATGGCGAATATACAATACTGGGGAACCGGCAGAAGAAAAAGCGCTGTAGCCAGAGTAAGATTAGTACCTGGCAGCGGCAATATAATAATAAATAAAAGAACTATTGAAAATTTCTTCCCTAACCGTACCAGCAGACTCATCGTATTACAGCCCCTTGAATTGACGGAAATGAATCAAAGATTCGATGTGATCTGTACGGTACACGGCGGCGGAGTTACTGGTCAGGCGGGTGCTATGCAGTTGGGAATCGCCCGGGCTTTAACCAAGGCTGATCCCGAACTGAGGCCATCCCTTAGAAAAGCTGGTTTTCTCACACGTGACCAGCGTATGACTGAAAGAAAAAAATATGGTCTGCACAAGGCCAGAAAAGCACCGCAATACTCAAAGAGATAATGTTTAT
>JAAZFJ010000044.1 GCA_012511795.1 Syntrophomonadaceae bacterium | reverse complement strand
CCCGCAATACCTGATTATATATTTGGTTCATAATTATAAAATCGGGTTTGCAAAACTATGGATTTTCCAATTGCAGAACTATGGAAAATTACTTGCAACTTTTCGGAAAAATTACTTGCAAAAAACACTTATACCAGCAGCTATTATTCTAGTATTCTTTCTCCTCCCCGCCAAACCAGCCCAATGCAGTGAAATCCAGCAATTTAATCCTATGGATAAAAGTATCTTTGCTGAGAAAGCTTTCTTTTCTGTTACTGCAAGCTTTGCAGCAATGACTGATTATCTCAGTGCCAACAATTATAAAGACGGTTATTACACATTGAAGGAAAGAAAGGATAGGAAAGAGGTTTTTGAATTTTTGCAACAGAATGGTTTTGATGCCTCCCTGGCTTTTCGTATCATCAGCTCTTATTTGCTATGGGACTCCGATTCAGCAGAAGCTTTATTGATCCCTGCCAGAAGTCTTCCCACTTTACAACTCAAAGATCGTCCAAAAACTGAATACTATTTCCTTAACAGCAATTATGTTATTTTTCGATTGCATTTTTATGATTGCTACCAGATTGGAGACCAGTATTCCTTGTTCATAGCTGCTAATCGCGATGAAGAAGAATGGTTTATCAGTGAATGGCAGTTATTTGAAGCAGTTAGTAATTGAATTTATGATACGTAAAAAAAAGGTTTGAACGTAGTTCAAACCTTAATTCAACAATGGTGGGCGATGACGGGCTTGAACCGCCGACATCCTGCTTGTAAGGCAGGCGCTCTCCCAACTGAGCTAATCGCCCTAATGGTGACCCCTAGGGGACTCGAACCCCTGTTACCGCCGTGAAAGGGCGGTGTCTTAACCGCTTGACCAAGGGGCCATTTCAATGGTGGGCCTACCAGGACTCGAACCTGGGACCAACCGGTTATGAGCCGGTAGCTCTACCAACTGAGCTATAGGCCCGGGATGCTTTAAAACCCCGCAAGAGTTAGTATATAAAAAATCTGCTAAAAGGTCAATAGTAAAAAGAGTTTCCCTAAAGATTTCTTTTTTGAAGTAAAAAGCGGTAACTGTTATGGTTACCGCCTGAAAATCATTTGGCTCCTCGAGTAGGATTCGAACCTACAACCCTCCGGTTAACAGCCGGATGCTCTACCGTTGAGCTATCGAGGATCACCAAGACTCAACAAAAGATATTATATATTGCCTGGCAATGCTTTGTCAATAGCTGTTTTCACCAAATCTCATTATTCAATATAATCCTTAAGTTTTTTACTGCGCGATGGATGACGCAGCTTCCTCAAAGCTTTAGCCTCAATTTGGCGGATTCTTTCCCTGGTAACTCCGAATTCCTGACCTACTTCTTCCAGTGTTCGCGGGCGACCGTCATTCAGACCAAATCTCAGTCTTAAAACTTTTTCTTCCCGGTCAGTAAGGGTATTCAGTATTCCATCCAAATGTTCACGTAATAATACGAAGGAGGCAGACTCTTCTGGTGATTCAGCATCCTCATCTGTAATAAAATCACCCAAGTGGCTGTCATCTTCTTCACCAATTGGCGTTTCTAAGGAAACAGGCTCCTGAGCCACTTTCATAATCTCAATGACTCTCTCCACCGGAATATCCATTTCTTCTGCAACTTCAAGGGGGGTCGGTTCTCTGCCCAATGTCTGCAACAAGCTGCGTTGGATACGAGAAAGCTTATTAATGGTTTCCACCATGTGTACAGGTATTCTGATGGTTCTGGCCTGGTCAGCGATGGCTCTGGTGATTGCCTGCCTTATCCACCAGGTTGCATATGTGCTGAACTTAAAGCCTTTACGATAGTCGAATTTCTCAACTGCTTTCATTAAGCCCAAATTACCTTCCTGGATAAGATCCAGAAACAGCATCCCCCTGCCTACATAGCGTTTAGCAATGCTGACAACCAGTCTTAAATTTGCTTCCACCAGTTGTCTTTTAGCTTCGTCTTCTCCCATTTCTATTCTTTGCGCCAGATCCATCTCCTGTTCGGCTTTTAAAAGCGGCACCCGGCCTATTTCTTTTAGATACATGCGAACTGGGTCATCTACTTCGATTCCGTCAGGAACATTTACTTCCTCGGTCTCAATACTTTCCCTTTCGTTCTCGTTCTCATCTTCATTATCTATATCTTGATCGCCTTCTGCTCCTACACTTATTCCCAGGGATTGGAGGTGTTCTAAAATGTCATCGATATTATCCGGTTCTAAGTTGTAACCTTGCAGATCATCGACAATTTCTTCATATGATAGTTTCTTTTTCCTTTTGCCTTTTTCAACCAGAACGCTTATAGATTCAGCTAGTTTTTTGTCCGATTTCACGATCTTCCTCCTTCCTGGAAATTATTTAAAAATGTATCTAAATTAAGTATAAAACTGAGTAAATTATTAAAATCACCGTGAATATTCAGTTCATCAAGCCTTTCGAACACTTTTTGCCAAAGCAACTCTCGGTTTTTTCTTTTTGTATCTTGTATAAAACTATTTATTTGGAATTTATCAAGATAGTTTTCTCCAAATAAAAAAGTAATTCTGGCCAGAATTCCATCCAGATTATTTTCCGTTGCCCAAATCTTCAATTCATTCTGCCTGCTGATAACCTCTCCAGGTAGTTTATCATAATAATCAGCTATTATTGCTAGTTCAGGCTTCGCAAAAAAATCTAATCCTATACTGTTTTTCACCTTGCTTAAGATGTCCAAATCCTCCAAAATTGCTGCCAATATTTTCTCCTCTAGACTATAATTGCCGTAGTTTTTATTATCTCTTATTATCTCAGTTTTTTTCCGTAATATACCTTCTTTCTCCTTATATCTACCTGCTGAGATATACTCTCTGTGGATAAGATTTTCTTCAACCATTAGTTTGCGGGCTAAAGCCTTAATATGAAAATCTTTATCCAGTTCACTTTTCAGCCTCTGGATATCCCGCTTCACCAGATTAATTATCTTGACCTTGTCCTCCAAATTTAATTCTGGTGATAATTTAAGATAACTAGTTATCTTAAATTCAATATGACTGATTTTATTATTCTTTATAAATCCTAAAAATTCCTCTTTTCCAAATCGGTTTAAGAAATCATCCGGATCCATTTTGTCAGGTAAACTGGCAATGAATATGTTAAATCCTTTATCACTAAGAGCATCAATAGCTTTTAGTGTTTCTCTCTGCCCTGCTTCATCACCATCATAAAGAATCAAAACATTCTCAGTATATTTAAGGAGAAGACTTGCCTGCTCCGCTGTAAAAGCAGTGCCCAGTGAAGCTACCGTGTTTTTTATATCAGACTGATGAAGTTTTATGCAATCCATGTAGCCTTCCACTAATATTGCTTCATTGCTTTTACGAATAAATTCTTTTCCCTGGTATAAGCCGTATAGATTTTTACGTTTGGCAAATAAATCAGTTTCAGCAGTATTGAGATACTTGGGAAGCGATTCGTCAAGTACTCTTCCCCCGAAACCTATGATTTCTCCGCTGGCATTTAATATAGGAAACATCAAGCGGTTGCGGAAAACGTCATAAAAACTATTCCTGTTTTCGTTTCTTTTGATTAGTCCGGAGAATACAACATCATCATGGGAAAAGCCTTTTTTTATAAGATACTTTTCCAGGCAGTCCCACTCTTGAGGGGCCAAGCCAAGTTTAAAATCCTGTATGCTCTTCTGGCTTACCTGGCGTCTGTTAAAATAATCTCTGCCTGCCTTACCGCGGTCTCCCAAAAGGTATTGACTGTAATACTCACAAGCTTTTTTATTAATTTCGAAAACCCTTGCTCTTTTATCGTCTTTTTTACGGGGAGCAGTAATTAATTTAACTCCAGCACGTGCTGCTAATATTTGTATTGCCTCTTTAAAATCCACTCCGTCCCGTTTCATAATAAAGGAAAACATATTACCGCCCGTGTGACAGCCAAAACAATAAAACATGTTTTTTTCAGCACTCACACTGAATGATGGCGTTTTTTCCGCATGGAAAGGGCAAATTCCCCAATATCTATTTCCTTTTCGAGTTAAGTTGACAGTTTCAGATATTACATCTACAATATCAATTTTGGCCTCAATGTCATCTATCAGATGATTACCATAATAGCTTGTCATCACTTCACCTACTATTCTATGCATTACAAAAAAATCCTTCTAATTGTCTAAAAATATCAAAAATTAGTCCGGAAAAAGTCTTTTACTTGCATTGGGGACCAGTGATTGAGGCACATATATATCCTCGAATAAAGCTATGCAGTATGCATCACTCATTCCCGATATATAATCGGCCACTGCTGTTTCAAGTCCTTCCTGGTCTGCTATTTGCCTATATAGTTCACTCATCTTTTCGGGATTTTTTTTATAATAATTAAATAAATGTTCAATTATAAATGTTGCCCGTCTTCGTTCTGCAAGACAAACCGGCCCCTGATAAATGAAGTCAAACATAAAACTGCGCAGCCCCTTCAATGCTATATCAATTCTGGGACTGAAACTAACATATATATTTTTATCACCTGTTTCCATATACTGGCTGGTGTTGTTGATCACATCAGTTACCAGTGTAGCGATACGCTTACTGTGTGTATAGCCCAAAACTTCCAGATACTCTTGGGGTATATCTTCAAGTTTCAGCAATCCCGCTCTTATAGAATCATCAATATCATGCTGGACATAGGCGATTTTATCACTTAAGTGGATGACCTGTCCTTCCAAGGTAGAGGCCTGTGGTTTGGCCTTGCCATAACCGCTGTGATATTGAACACCATCCAGAACTTCCCCGCTGAGATTTAGTCCATTTTCATCCCAATGTTTTTCTATACGGGTTAGAACTCTGATACTGTTGTGGCTGTGCCTGAACCCGTTTTCCAGTAATTCATCAAGAATGATTTCACCTGCGTGAGCAAAGGGAGTATGACCCACATCATGTGCCAGGGCTATGGCTTCTATAAGATCAATATTAAGATTCAAACCCGCCCCTATTGTCCTGGCAATCTGGCTAACTTCCAAAGTATGAGTAAGACGGCTGCGGTAATGGTCACCAGGTGGTGCAATAAATACCTGGGTCTTATCCTTCAAACGCCGAAATGATTTGGAATGAACGATCCGATCCCGGTCTATCATAAAACAGGTTCTTATATCTTCTGCCTTTTCTTGCTTTTCGCGTCCCCAGGAAAATTTAGCTTTAGCAGCCAGTGGGCTTAATATATTTATTTCGCGATTTTCTATAGTTTCCCGGATATTCAAAGCATATCTCCTATCTTAACAACTTATTATTTTTCATCAGTTAAGTTTAAATACTACAAAAAACACGCTAATCCTTTATTTAATCTTTTCTCCCAAATGCAACTGTTCAAATATTATGCGCTAGTAATACCATGCAATTTTCCCAGCCCCAACTAAATGAATATTTAAACAACAAACAGGGTCTCGTCCCTTAAAATATATCGAACGGCACCCTGCTCAAATTTCTTATTTCAGATCTCACCAGCGGGCGGAGTAAGGTCTCCCCCCGATTCTACCTGGTATTCCTTACTTAAGTATCCAAACTGCTTATGTATGTGTCATATTGCCTATGAAACATTGACACTTCCTTTAACCAGTCATCTATTTCATCTTTACTGAAATACTGTTTATTATTTATTGTAAAGTAAGGAAACATCTTTCCATCAAAACTATGGGTCTCCTCCAACTTCTTTTTTTCAGTTTGAATTATGCCCAGCACTTCGTCCTCCGTCATATTCATATATTCGGCAGCTTGGGACAAAGTTAAAGCCTTATCATCAGTTGAGGTTGGAGTTGATATCGAGGTATGCAGGCCCGCAGTTCTTTCCAGGGAATATCCTATCCATATAGAGCCAAATAGGATACTCATCGCAAGTATAATAATTGATATAGATAATAATTTTATATTGTCCATGGTTTTCCTTTTTCGTTTTTAAGCAGCCATATATTACTAATTTTTAATTATAACATATTCAACCACAAATTATTTAATAAACTGTTGCGTATAATGCAAATTTAATAATTTATTCCTTGGTTTTTATCCGGTGGTCTTATATAAAAATTCCTTAGCTATTAAATTTGCTTGTTCAGGTCTTTCTAAAGGTAATAAATGCCCTGCACTTGGAATAAGTTTTAATTCTGCTGCTATCCCACTTTCAGCAGCAAGCTTTAATGCTCTCTTCATCTCGTGTTGTTTTACCAATACACTATCTGCCCCTCTAAGCCAAAGGTTGGGCATTTTAGCAGAGGAATCCAGTACAAAAGATTCCACTTCAGTGGAAATGGTCCGATAATATTAATCTGCCAGTCGTCCATATCCTTCTCGCCATATTTATATTTACTTCTTGCCTCATCTTGCAGATTTGTCAACTGTTGATGATTCGACACCACAACTATCAAGACAACCAATCACCGTTTCAATTATGAAAACATTAGTTATATTTTTTAATGGTTCCCTGTATCATGCCTACTTTACAGCCCAGACACAATTTCGCCCTTTGGCTTTGGCCTTGTATAGAGCATTATCTGCCTGTTTTAAAATATCTTCTATATTGCTATTATTGTCACAAGAGCTTGACGCCACTCCGATGCTTACAGTAAAACTAATTTTCCGTTTTTCGTAAACCACTTTTTTCTTGGACACAGTCTCCCGAAACTTCTCTGCAACCCTTTTGGCCTCTTCCAAAGACGTATTCTTTAGTAATACCGCAAATTCTTCTCCTCCTAACCGCCCGGCAAAATCAGTTTTTCGGAAACCAGTCATTATAATATTTCCCATTTCACGAATCACTTTATCTCCTGCCGCATGGCCATAGGTATCGTTAATAGATTTAAAAAGATCCAGATCAATCATCAATAAAGCTAATTTCTCATTATGTGTTTTAGCCCAAGAAAGTTCCCTTTGAGCCAACTTCAGAAACTCTGGCCGATTATAAAGACCACTCAAGGAATCTGTAGTAGCTAAAACAGTTAGCTTTTCCTGCACCTTTTTCTTATCTGTAATATCTCGAATAGATTTAAGCATCCTCATTTTTCTACCATCCGAAATACCCAGCGGCACTGTGACAACCTCAAAAAACCGCTCTTCTCCGGCAACCACCGAAGAAAATTCCTGGGTAGCCTCACTTTTAAATATTTCCAGCAGCTCCGGTTCCCGATTGAATATACTTTCTAAAGGAAAAGTATCTAATGAAATGTTTAAGGCGCCAAAAATCTCTTTAGCTGCTTTGTTGTAATCTATAACCTTCAGCTCTGATTCCAATATGATCATGCCATCAAGACTGTTTTCAAAAATTGTTTCTCGAGCAAGAGTCTTTATTTCCAAAAAATCATACTTTATAATGCCGTAACCAATAATAAATATAGAAATGGGCATTATCAAAGCCGTATAATCGATGCTCCACTTATTGAAAGCGCAAACAATCAGCATGACTCCAATTAGTGGAAGCAAAGAGGCAAAAAAGAACACCATGAATTGCGGTCTGGTGTAGCCAGCTCGCTTTTTTTGATATTCTAAATAATAAATGATAATGGTCAGACATAAACACAATATAGTATATGAAATGTTAAAGTAGTACCAGAAACCTCTTTCCATATATAAGAAATAATATCCAAAAAGCTGTTTTACTTCCCAATTTTTATAGAAAAGATGGTGCCAATTATTAGTGAGGCGCATGAAAAAAGTAGTCACAGGCACAAAAAAAAGCAAAACAGCCAACCGCCTACTTAGGGTATAGATGTTTTTAGTATAAAGTAGAGCCACCGTCAGCCATAATACAGAAATAAAAGGTAAACCTATATATTGAATTTGATTCCAAAAAATCAATTCTTGCAGATTGCTATTATGGAGAATCATTAAATAACCAAATAAATAAAAACTGACACAAAAGGTCAGGGCAGAGAATGCCTTCAGGTAATTAGCTCTGCCCTTTGAAAAAAAGTAGGCGGCAAAAAACTGAGTTAGCAGAACTGCAACAAATAGATAAAGACTAAGTAATAATTTCACAGAAAAGCACCTCAAATCTCAGGTTGTATCTTCTTTTCTTTCCATTAAATATATCTATTCATTTTTGCGTAGCTCAAAGCACAAAATGACTTGAAAACCAACCAATAAAAGATGTTGCAGATGGACTGTTATTACTAATGTTTTTGGCTTTTTATAGCTATATTAAAGGAGAATATGCAAATACCTGAATGACAGCAATCACAATAGACATTCTACTGTATTTTAAATTTCTCAGGTTTTTCAACTTTCATTCTGATTATAGTGCCACATTCAGTACAAACATCAACTATTACGGCACTTCCAGTCGTAAATATTTTTCCCATTGGTATCAAAGCTGCATAACCCTCTAATTTTCCTTTTCCAATTTTGTTACTACCACAAACAGTGCATCTTAGTTCCTGCATACGTGAAATACCTCACTTATTCTCAACTGTTTCTATTTAAGGTCATAATGACCATCAGCATCCTGGACAATAAACGCCATCTATCATCGGGCATTTTAGTATAACTGTAGTATTCAAGATCAATTCCTCATCTTTGCCTTATTCATATGAAGTCGAGCATATCTATTTTCATTTTCATGCCATCGAATAATGCCTATTATAATGCTGAAGATTATAAGCAATACCAGAATAAAAATTAGATGGCTTCCCGATAATGCAATAAGGATATCTGTTGGGGTACGTCCATTTGCAAAAAGTTGTCCTAAACTTACAAACACTACCATTAATATAAAAGATATAACAACACCTACAATAAGATTTACGCCAAAGCCTCTTTCTCTTGACTTACTCCATTTCACAAAAAATCGTTCATCCAATTTATTATCTATATTCAAAAACTCTCGAAT
>JAAZFJ010000355.1 GCA_012511795.1 Syntrophomonadaceae bacterium | reverse complement strand
CCCGGAATCAGCATTCCGCCGGCAATGATAAGTCCCATTAAGATTGCCTCTATTTGCATAATATCCATGGCCGGACTGATTTCTGCCGCAGCCAGGGTTGCATTATCCAACACTGCAGATATAGTGTTGATCCAGTATAACAGGCGATAATCCAGATTCAGTATATATGTTTCAATTAGAGGTTTGAAACCTTCTCCTAAAAAAGTTAAAGCCATTACAAACAAATATACTTTTATTGCTCTGATAATAATACCTTTCCAGGTATCTCTTTCTATTTCTTCTTCAACTGCTCCACCCTGTTCCTGCCCGTTCTGATTGTCTGATCCTTTAATCGCCCAGGCTACATAACCAGCTGCCAATAAGCCGAAAACGACTACTCCGGGAATGATAAATCTGCCCAAGAGGTTTAACAGATAGAAAAAGTCCTCATTAAGTTTGGCAATAGCGATGGTTGCCAGTGGTTCCCCAATGGGAGTTAAAGCCGCACCTAACCCGATGGAGAAACAGGCTAATACAACGATAACGATTTTGTGTCTGCGTTCAACGGGTAAGGCAAAGATGATTTCCACCAGGATAATGGAAGCAATGATTGCGGTAATGACACTTGACAGGAATCCCAGAAGGACTACTACCAGGAAAACAACCAAAGGCACCGGTACTTTTTTAAAAACGTAATCCATAAATCTGGCAAAGTACTCTCTGAGCAGATAAAATAGTGCCCCAGCAATAAAAACAGCTGAAGCAATCATAATGGGATGCTCTAAGGCACTGATTAAGAGTGGCACTGTCATTTCCCCGGATATAAAGGCTGCAGCTACGCCCATAATAAATAGAAAAACTTCGAGGTTTTCTTCTACCTTGTGAAACACAAAAGGCAGGACAAGAACCAGTAATAAAATAACAATAAGTCCGCCGATTACCATATTATATCTCTCCTTTACTACATCTCCTGCTATAGCTAGTCAAAACATCTGGTATAAAAGTATACTTCTTAAAAATACCTTAAAATTAATGATAAATCAACAAACAATAAGATAAAAAAAATTGGGAAAAAATTCTTTTAATTTTTTCCCAATTTTATGAAGGGATGGGGGGAGAGGGGGGTCCCTTTTTTACAAATTTGCTTTTTCAAGAATCTTTTGCACTATGATTTCGGGTAATTGGGGGGCGGGATAAGCCCGGTGTTCCACCAGGTTCCCACCCACGATTACCCATTTTTTTGCTTGATCTTCAAATTCTGACTGGTTGATGCAAGCCACTTCACAACCTGCTATAATCAATCCTACATCTGCTTCATTTTCCACTATTTCAACTTCTGTACTTTTTCTTAATAGATCAATTGCTTCTTTTACTACTTGAGATCTGTTTATGATTGGATTGCAACCACCACAGTACTTGATTCTCAACTTCATAAAATCATAACTCCTGCCGTTAGAAGATCAGCTATAATTAACCGGGCAGTGATAACATGATCAATGCTTCGTCTATTACTATAAATGCTGTTTCTTATATGTTGTAATCTGTAAAAATATTAGTACGAATACTGCTATAATCTTATCTGCCTGATATCTATCATTACTGCTTCGTCTGTAACTAGGATTATTTCAAATAATATACCATCATTACTGCTACATCTTAAAATACGATCATTTCATAAATAATAAAGTATATAATTGCTGCATACAGTTTTGCCTTTGTTATATATTCACTGCAAAGATTTCACTGACCGGTAAATTATCTAATTATTATTTCCAGTCTACATCATTGTTTTCTTTCACACCGCACAGTTTTTCTGCCAGTTCTTTACGGTGTTCCAGGTCTACCTGACGGGCGATCATGATTCTCTGTGCCTGAGGTGAACCTGCACCGTGCATTGATTCAGTCAGGTATCCAACTGCCGCACAACCCATGGTCAGATTTTCGATAAAGCGCAGTATCTTCTGACGGTCGGCAGTAGGAACATCAGTTTTAGCAGCCAGATATTTATTGAGCAACGGACCAACTGTTGGATGCTCAAAGTCTTTTTCAGATGGCATGGTAACCAAAAGTCCGCCTGCCAGGTCCTGGGCAATTCTGGCGATCTCATAAGGGAATCTGGTAACATTCTGCTTGCAGATATTTGCCAAAAGCACATCTATCAAATAGTTGCCCGCAACAGTTTTTCTTCCTTCAGCAGAACAAGCAATTCCACAGGCGTAAAGGGTTTCATTCAAATGGCACATTTCAATGATTTTATCCTTAACATGGGATGCTTTATTAGCTCCCTGATAATCAGTTATTGCTTTCGCTGCACCGATCAGGGTATCACCAACACCAACCTTGCATCCGCCGTAACTTTGACGATGATATCCGGCAAAACGCTCAACCAGCATGCCTGAAAATTCCCATTCACCATTCATGAATACTCTTTCCCAGGGAACGAATACATCATTGAAAATGGTTGTTACTTCCTGGCCGCCAAAGTATTTGTTGCCCACATCAATGGTGCCGCCTTCCAGTTTTCTGGTATCACATGATTGTCTGCCGTAAACATATACCATGCCAGGGGTATTTATGGGGATGGCAAAACATACAGCATATTCTTTATCTTCTTCTTTTAAAGTATTATTAGGCATAACCAGCATTTCATGTGAATTGATCATACCAGTCTGGTGCAGCTTGCATCCTCTGACAACGATACCATCTTCACGGGTTTCAACTATATGCAGATATGCATCAGGGTCATTCTGAGCACCAGGAGACTTGGAACGGTCACCACGGGCGTCAGTCATACAACCATCAACTGCCAGGTCGTTTTCCTGAACATATTCCATATACTTTCTGAAACGCTGATGGTAATCTGTACCTTTGGCTTCATCCATTTCAAAAGTTGTGCTGAATACTGCATTAAAAGCATCCATTCCTACACATCTCTGAAAACAACAACCGGTCTTTTGACCAAGCAGTCTTTGCATTTTAACCTTTTTCATTAAATCTTCCGGGCTTTGATGCAAGTGTGTAAATCGGTTTATCTTATTGCCGGTCAAGCTTGACTTGGTTGTCATCAGATCTTCATACTCTGGATCTAAAGCCAGTTTGTAAGTCATAGCCATTGCATTGATAGATGGTCTGATGATTGGATGATCTACATAGTTTTCGACTTTTTCGCCGAACATATACAATTCAATATCTAGCTTTCTTAGATCGTCCAAATACTCTTGTGGTTTCTTTAAAGCCATTTATCTCACTCCTTCTAAAATTTTACCCTTATATACTGTAACATGAATTTGCATTTATATTAATGCAAAAAACATGCCACTTTTGGTTGAAATTAACCATTTTTATGGTTAATCTGTTTTTTGAAAACTACAAACGCTAGTATAGAGGCCTTTTTAATATATAAACTTTCAATAGTTTTTTGATTAATATTCTTTAAACATTAATTTCTAATGTTTAATAAACTAATAATGAATCAATATTGAATCACTTATTATATGAAACGAATCGTTTTCGCATCGCCGTTCCTTTCCTTCAATAAAGTTAGTAAAAAAATGCTCTGATACTTTCATAAAAGATAAATATTTTTAAAAGTTATAGTAAACCAAAAACTAATATGGTAATATTTTACAAATGGATTTAATTGTT